>CAXSIG010000511.1:1406-4637 GCA_964237255.1 uncultured Bryobacteraceae bacterium | reverse complement strand
TGCCGCGCCAATTCCAGTATGAGAAAACCCAGAGCCGCATAGGTGGGACGCTCTGGGAGTATCCGTTGCGCTTTATCGAGAACAGTCCGCTGTTCCAGGCAGACCGCGTAAAGACGCCCATCCTGATGATCCATAACGATGCCGATGACGCGGTGCCGTGGTACCAGGGAATCGAGTATTACCTGGCGCTGCGTCGCCTGGGCAAAGAGGCTTACATGTTCACGTATCAGGGCGAGCCGCACCACCTGCAGCGACGCGCGAACCAGAAGGACTATGCAAGACGGTTGGCGCAGTACTTCGATTACGAATTGAAGGGCGCCGCGAAGCCCGCCTGGATGGAGAAGGGCATTCCGTATCTGCACGGGGCGGAGCAGGTCGCGACGGACCAGTAGCTAGTTCAAGATACGCAGTTCCGGGACGGTCAAGCTGCCTTCGGTTACGCCGCCGGGTGTTGTTCTTCTTAAGGCGACAACGAAGTCCGCGGGCTTTAGTTGGCCGGTAATCGCTTCATAACAGGTCTGGGCGATCGAGCGCACCTGCTCCGGAGTCTCGTGTGCGAACTCTATGCGGTAATGGCCGATACCCGCGGCCAACCAGCTTTGCAGGTGAGCGCCGGGCTGTTGCGCTTCAGCTCCGAAGACCGTGTTGCGGCATCCTACGTCGGCGACGACGGGGTGCGATCGCCCCCTCTCATCACGTAGCGCGATCTCGTGGGTCTCGCAAGGGCGACCGCAATCGAGGTGGGTCGTACCGGTAGAGAGGAATCGGCAGAACACGCAATGCTCCGTGTGGAATACCGGGAGGTGATGAAACAAGGCCACCTCAATACGATGGGCTCCGACATCTCTTGCCAGTCGCTCGACCTGTCTTGCGTTTAGGTCGTGAGTCGGCGTAAGTCTCGAGCAGCCTAGGTCCAGATAAGCGGCCGCGGTTTGGGAATTTGCTGTGTTCAGGCTGAAATCGCCTACCAGTTCAGTACCTTGCAAGCGTTCCAGCATCGCCGCGGAACGCACCAGAATCGGGCACTCCAGGCTACGGAGGAAATCGAGGATTTTGGTTTCGTCCGGTTTGAGCACTCGGGGAGTTGCTATACGGACTTCCCTTCCCGCATTCCGCACCTTCGCTACGGATTTGCGGACACCGTAGAGATCCAGGAAATCGAGCATGATGCTTTGACAATCGGAGAGCAACGCCGCGTCGAGTTGCGCTTCCGATCGCACAAGCAAGTGAAGTTGCGGCGCCATGGGGAGAGTCGGCGTCCCTATCCGAAGTTGTGGTGCAAAGACCGGCCGTTTCGCCAATGCCGCTTGTGCTTCCTGAAGTTTTTCCACCGCTTCGCGACGAATCTGGTTGAGAACCGATACAGGAATAAACGGGTTTCCCTCGATATCCGACGTGAGGGAACGAAGCCAGTATGGCGTGCCGCCCAAACGCCCAAGTTGCTCTTTCAGCACATCTTCCGTGATTCCGCGATTCGTTGCCTTTTCAACGACTTGCAAGGATTGATTGTGCACGATTGTGCGTCCCGCGCGAAATTCGGTGTGCACAACTTCGCCTTCGCGCGCTGTTACGTGAACGGAAAGATCTTGCAAACGAACCGGATTCGCCGCCGTGGTGAATGGCTTTGCGGCGCGCTCGGTATCAACGCTGTTCGTGCGCCATACCCAGTCCCCCTTACGAATTCGACTCCGGTCTATAGCGCCGTTGGCGAAACGAAGTTCGACCGAATTACCGGCTTGCGGAAGGATTTCGAAGACTCGTCCGCCTTCTTCGGACTCCTGCGGGCTCCTCCAGTCCGCGGCATCGAATACGATTCCGTCTCCCGGTTTGATCGGGACCTCAGCGGTAACGACAACGCCCGATTTTGCGAAACGAACTACCTTGCCGAGGAACACGCCTCGATGCCGGGGGGACCGACCTTTCACCACGGCCTGATGGTTTACGCCAGAAACGAAATGCGGTCCGAAGCCTCGCGAGTACACCTGCGCGAGTTCCGCCGCGCGGTCTTGTGCAACGCCGTCGACTGCCTCCCGATAGGCTCGGGTGGTTAACGCGACGTAGTCGGCATCCTTATACCGGCCCTCGATCTTTAGCGCCGCAATCCCGATTTCCGCAAGCTGCGGAACCTGCTCCAGGGCATACAGGTCTTCCGGTGAAAGCAAGTACCGCGCATCACCGGTTGGACGGACTTCGCCATCGACTACCAACTCATACGGCATCCGGCACGCCTGAGCGCACTGACCACGATTCGCGCTCCGGCCACCCCAGGCTTCTGAAGAAAAACATTGGCCCGAATAAGCCACGCACAGGGCACCGTGAACAAAGACTTCAAGATCGCATTGAGTTTCCGAGGCAATACGGCCCAAGTCTTTCAGCGATAACTCCCGAGCCAGCGTCACGCGCGAGCATCCCAGATTTTGTGCGAAACGAACTCCCGCCGAGTCCGTGATGCTCATTTGCGTGCTGGCGTGGAGTTCAAGCCAGGGAGCAATTTGACGCGCCAAACGCACGATCCCCACATCCTGGACGATAAGCGCATCAACGCCGGCTTCAGCCAGGGATGCGATGGTGCTCGCCGCGTCCTGCAATTCGTCTTCGAACACCAGTGTGTTGAAAGTGAGATAGCCCCGCACGCCGCGTTTGTGGAGGGTCTGCATCACCTCCGGCATTTCTTCCAAAATGAAGCCGACTTTCGCCCGGGCCGAGAAACGATTCAAACCGAAATACACGGAGTCAGCGCCGGCTTCCACCGCAGCGTGTAATTGCGGCCAATAACCCGCCGGACTCATGATTTCGGGTTTGCGCGCCACCTGACTACAGACTAGCGCGTGGTGGTGCAAAAACACCGCTCCTGGCTCTCGACAGCCATTAACGAATGTTCATAACCTACTGATTACAGGCAGCTTAGCTTTGGCAAAGAATTTGCTCTTACACGTGCGAGGACACTGTCATGAAATCCAAACTTCTCGGTCTTTTATTTCTCGCCGCAAGCCCCATTTTGGCCGCGACGCATTTTTCTTTTGGAATCGGTGTCGGCAGCCCGTATTACGGCCGGCCTTATGGGTACGGCCATGGTTATGGCTACTACCGGCCTCCTGTTGTTAGCTATTACGCACCGCCAGTCTACGCTGCACCCTATGCGTACGGCCCCGGGTACTATGACGGCGGATATGGTCCTGCCGCTTATGGTCCTGTTGGTGTGGCCCCGTATGCGGGCGCAGTGTGGTTTGG
>CAXSIG010000511.1:0-1396 GCA_964237255.1 uncultured Bryobacteraceae bacterium | reverse complement strand
GCCTTACGCGTATGGTCAGGGATATTACGATGGCGGTGGCTATGCGCCCGGTTATTACGGAGCGGCTGGCGTAGCGCCTTTTGCAGGAGCTGTTTGGTTTGGACCTCGCTACTACGGCGGTCGCTATTACCGCGGATATTGGGGTCGTCGCCGCTAATTAGATTTCCTGTCGAACTTTGAACGCCATGGGCCTTGATAAAATCAGGCCCATGGCGTTTTCTCTTTCCGGGCGGCTATCAGTTCTTGTGTTGTGCTCAATATCTCTGATTCATGCACAATCGCGCACAATCCTGGTGTATTTACAGCATCCGTTTGAGCCGTCAGAGACAAGCAAAATCGTGGGTGCCATAACCAAGGCCAAGGTGGAGTTCGTGCCCGAATCGCGTCGAAGCGAGGCGGAGGTTTTGTACGGTGAACCGAACGGGGCATTGCTGGACGCCATGCCGAAGCTGAAGTGGGTGCAGACCGGGGCCGCAGGCATGGAGTTCATGGACGACGCTTTCCGCAACAGCCCCGTAGTTACGACGAATATGCAACGGATTTTCTCTCCGGGTATTACGGAGACCGCCATGGGACTCTTGCTCTGCCTGACCCGCGGCATCAGCATCAACTACATGCCACAGTTTTATCGGCACGAGTGGAAGCCGGTGGGAACGGTAAAGTCGGACGACCAGATTGAACTTGTCGGAAAAACGATGGGAATCGTGGGCATGGGAGGAATCGGCACCGACCTGGCTCGGCGCGCCCACGACGGTTTCGATATGCATGTCATTGCCACTGATGCCAAGCCGATCCCGAAGCCCCACTTCGTGGATGAATTACATGATGCCGCGTATTTCCCGGAGATGGTGAAGCGCGTGGATGTGCTGGTGCTTGCCGCACCTCTCACCAAGCAAACCCGCGGCATGATGAACGAGGCGATGTTCCGCAGCATGAGGAAGCACTCCTACTTCCTGGCGCTCTCACGCGGCGGCTTGTACGACGACATGGCCTTGGTGAAAGCATTAAAGGAAGGCTGGATCGCAGGGGCCGGGCTGGACGTATTTCCGATTGAGCCAGTACCGGCGAACCATCCGATTTTCAGCTTGACGAATGTGGTGATGACGCCGCATACGTCGGGATGGAGTCCGGACCGGCAAGTCCGATTGGTGGATTTGTTTGCCGATAATCTTCGACGCTATTCCGAAGGGCTGCCGCTGCGTGGCGTGGTGGACAAGCAAGCCGGCTATTAACGGCTAACGTGTAACCTTTTCGGGCGTCGAAGGTATCGACATCATGTCGTACCTTCTTCAGGACATCCGCTACGCGTTCCGAACATTTAGAAAATCTCCTGTTTTCATCGCGGTAGCGGTACTGTCGCTTGCTTTGGGCATTGGGGCGAATACCGCCATCTTTA
>CAXSIG010000510.1:1950-4655 GCA_964237255.1 uncultured Bryobacteraceae bacterium | reverse complement strand
AGATCGGGCCGCGCCGCCTTCAGGAGGGAAATCGCCGGAGTCGAAAGTACGCAGTCGCCAAGCGACCGCAGCCGGATCAGCGCGACGGAAGCCCCAGCGGCCAAGTCGTCCAGAACCGGCACTTACTCCACCTGGGCTTCATCGATCAGCATCACCGGGATATCGTCGCGAATCGGGTAAACGCGATGGCAACTCACGCATTTTAGTCCGCTTCGATCCGGTTTCAACTCGACCTTAGCCCGGCACGCGGGACAAATCAAAATCTCGAGCAATTCCGCGTTGATTGCCATGGGTAAACCTAAAGTTTACTATGCGGTTACGGCCGCTTTACAGTATTCGTAGCACTTTCGGACTTCCACCACGGTGTCGGCGCCCTTATATTCGTACTCGATGTTCGCCGGAATCTTCCACTTATTCTTCTTCAACAACTGAAGGACGGCTTTGATTTGCGTTTCACCTTCGCCGAAGGGCATGTTTTCCCCCTGGTTTTTCTTCCGGTCCTTGATATGGAGGGTGACAATCCGGTCGTGGTGCTGCTGCAGGTAGTCCACAGGATCAAAGCCGGCTGCGGTGAAGTGTCCGATATCCAGGTTCACCCCGATGTACTTCGACTTCCCCGCCAGGGCTTTCGCGAAGCTCTCGGGCGTGTTGTATTCGTTGTCCATCATGCGGGAATGATTGTGCATCCCGACATAAACCTTATATTTCGGCGCGAACTTGTCATAGCGCGCCGCGGCGGTAACCGTAGTGGTCGCGGTGATCTTATCGATTCCCATCGCTTTCACCATTTCGAAGCCGCGCTCGAACTCCTCATCGGAAGCGGCGTCGCGAATACTGTAGTTGTAGGCGTAGAGCGTGATACCCGCTTGATCGAACTTCTTCCGGACGTCCTTGAACGTATCGAGCGAAACCGTCTTACGCCACTTACTTAGTTCTTCGCCCTTCAGTTCTTTCGGTTCCACGTGGCCGGAATACAGTTCGCATTCGCTGAGTCCGATTTCCGTCATCGCCTGGATTGCCTCGTCGAGCGAGCGGTCACGAAAGCTGTACGACTGCGCCCCGATCGTGACCCCATCGACAACCGAATTCGGCTTCGCAAACACAGCCGAAGAGGTCAGCGCGCCCAGCGCGGCCTGGTGAAACGTTCTGCGGGTGATCATCAGCGGACAGTCTATCGCATCCCAATTAGCTCGGTCTCAGAGCCGATGAAGCCCCAGGAGTTCCAGGCCTCGCCCGTCACAACCCGCTTGAACAGTTCGTTCGCAGCGGCGGTTTCGTGATGATACACATGCCAGTTTCCAACCCCATAGCTTGTCGTATTAAAAGACAACTCACCCTCCACATCATCCGGTCCGGAGGGCGCAGGCGGCAATACCTCTTGTCCTGTGAGCGCTCCCTGATAAAGGCGCAAAAGTCGCAGGTAAAAGTAGAGATGCGGTTCGGTGTTCTTTACATCGGGAGTAATGCGCGCCAGAGCTTTCGAAGCTTGTTGCTCCTTACCTGCGCGTCGGAGCGAGACGTATAGCCAGTTGGAGCAATCGATCAGACTATCGTTACTCTTCGCGAGATCCCGGGCCTTTTCAAATGCGGATGCGGCTTGGTCGAACTCCCGGAGAAAATAGTGAGCCAATCCCAGGTGGTAATGCGCCTCCAGATTCCCCGGCGCCAACTGTGTCGCCTCTTGCAAATCCTTCATGGCTGGACGGAATTCCCGCAACCCCAATTCCCGGTGGCCGCGCTCCAGGTACAGGTCTGCGCTCTTCGGAGCAAAAACCAATCCCTTCGTGCATGTGGCGATCGCTTCCTTGTATTGCCGTCGCGATGCTTCGGCCTTTGAAAGCTTGACCACCAGATCGATGCTCTTTGGATCGGCAGCAAGACTCTTACGAGCAGCCAGGACCGCCTCATTATCCGGCAGAGCATAGAGCTTGCGCCCGAGACCTGACGTTAGTTCGAGTTGTCCGTGTTGAGCATTCAAACATTGTGTGATTACCAGGAACAGCGCAGCCGCGCCGAAGTTGGATTGTAGTCTCTTGCGGATCGCTGAATTCATTGGCTTGGACTCATTATTGCTCGCGAAGTCAATGAACGGCTCAAGCCGCGCGAGAGCCGACACAAAGAGCAAAGCTTCACGATAGCCCGATCGGCGGGCCCTCCGAAAAGAGTTGCTCGACTCCCAATGGTGCGCCATAAGAATACGAGCGCTTCTCGCCCCACGGCTCCGTGTGCATTCTCCCGGTGCGATCCACAAGGTTGTAGGTAGACACAAGCGTCTTCCCAGCGGCTCGGTCGGCCAGCCAGTCGGCAATGATCGTGAAGAAGGGAAGGCCGAGCTGTGACGAACGCGAGCCGCCCATGCCATGTTCCTCACCCGCGCACATGACCAGAGTCTTGGGCCCTGGCACGTGATTCAGATGGTCGACGGTGCACGATACATCGCTAAGCGAGTCGTCCTCCCCCGCCATCACGAAGCAAGGCATATGCAAATTCGAGCTCAGCCTACGGACGTCCATCTTGGGCATCACGCTCTCAAATGCCTCTTCGCTCTCTAACCCCGTCATATATAGAAAACGTTGCTTAAAGGAAGGCGACGCCATTTCGAAAAGCGGCCAGTTCTGGGGTTGGAAGCAGGTATACATCACGGCGCAGGCTGCAAACCGAGGTTCCGCAGCTGCCATTTGAGTCGCCCAGAAACTGCCGACGGA
>CAXSIG010000510.1:0-1940 GCA_964237255.1 uncultured Bryobacteraceae bacterium | reverse complement strand
CAAGCCATGATTCGCTTCGGATCGATTTCCTCACGGCTCATCAGCCAATCCACAGCCGCCGTACCGACCTCGCCGTAATCGTCAGGGTCATACCAGATTTCGCGAAGAAGCGAAGTTCCTTGACCGGGTCCATCGACCACAAGGCACGCGAAGCCACGCCGCAGGAAACGATCGCCTGTTCCGAAGATTGCCAACTCCTTAAACGCGTCCATACCCTCGATCATCACTAGGCACGGGAGTTTGCCGCCCGTGTAGCCCGGGGGAAGGTGAAGGTACGCGGCGAGCGACTTACCGCGATAAGGAATCTCAACGGGGTGGATCCGGTGATCGGCGTTCTTGATGTAATCGAAATAGCATTCCGTCTTCTTCGCTTCCAGAGTTTGATTCAACTCTGTGTTGGCGAAGATCGGCCATTGCGCGCCGCCGTACATAACGGAAGCTGCGAAGAATCCATCACTCGCAGTTATTGCGTGACCTTGCTGTAATGCTCCGCGCGCCTGCAATTCGAAGCGGCGCGCCACAGCGGTAAATTCGGGAGCGATGTCGTCCCATCGTTTCACTAATGAGCGAACACCCATGACCGCGCCTTTGTAGTCGGGACTCATCGGCGCGCTGAGGTACTGCAGGCGGCTCTGGTCGAATTCGGGACCGATGAGTTGAATCGCTGCATCGAGCAGCCAGCGCTGGTCGCGAAAGCGCGACACTCGCCGTTGCAAAGTATAGGGAGTGATTGGCATTGTGCTTGTTTTAAACTTAGCAAGTAAACGATTGTTTGCAAACGTGCGTTTGCAACATTTGTTCGAGAGAATACATCGATGACCGAAGGGGCTGCGAAGCCGTTACGCTCCCAAGAAACGCGCGACCGCATCTTGACGGAAGCGCGTCGGCTGTTCGCGGAACAAGGGTTTGAGAACACCACCATCCGCGCCATTGCCAGTGCCGCCAAGATTAATCCGTCGATGGTGATTCGTTACTACAGAAGCAAAGAGGAATTGTTTGCTACCGCAGCGGAAATTGAGTTCCGTGTTCCCGATCTCACCGCGCTGGCACCGTCCGACCGTGGCGAGGCCCTGGTCAGACACATTCTGGACCGGTGGGAAGGTCCGGATTCCGCCGGCGAATTGCAAGTGCTTCTCCGCGCGGCGGGAACTCATGAGTTGGCGCGAAATCGGCTTGTGGCCCTGGTGGAAGAGCAGGCAGCGCCGGCCATCAGGCGAGTCCTCCCGAAGGAGAGGAGGAAGGAACGATTGGGCCTGATAATTATCCAGCTCACCGGTCTGGTGCTGAGCCGCTACTTTCTTAAGCATCCTTCCGTGAAGGTGCTGGACCGAGAAGTGATCATTGCCAAGGTCGGCGCAATTGTACAGGCGTTTATGACGCCTGACAGCGATCCTGGTGCAAGGACCAAATACCGGTCCGGCCGCTAAGACCGCGTTAGTCGCTCCCAGTTGCCATGAGCGAACAACTCCTTGTTATTTGTCGACAGAGCGGACTCATTTAAAAAGGAACGCCCCGCCCCACCCGGCCGGTACTGGTACGGGTAATCGGTCGAGAAAAGAATGCGATCCGGTCCAACAATTTCAAGGATTCGTTGCAGGTAGGACTGACTCCACATTCCGCTCGGAGTGACGTACAAATTCCGTTGAATATACTCCGTGACGGGTCTTTGCAACTTTGCCACGCGTCCGAGTGAGTTCAGGCGTTCCAGGTAAAAGAGCACGACCTCGCCCCAGTGACCGAGGATGATCTGCAGATCGGGATAACGATCGAACAAGCCGGCAAGCATTAAGCGCACGAATTGAATCCCTGCCTCGTAGTGCCAGCCCAGAGCGAACGTCGCAAACGCCGCGTCGACCGACTCTCCGAAACCTGAGTAATAGACATCTCTCACCGCGCGTTGCGGAATCTGAGGATGCACATACACAGGAACGCCAAGCTTG
>CAXSIG010000509.1:2379-4671 GCA_964237255.1 uncultured Bryobacteraceae bacterium | reverse complement strand
CCCGATGTCTGCGCCGGAAACTTTTTCAACGCGTCGCGCACGGCGGGGATGTCATTGCCAAGATCGTTAGCGCCCCCCAAAGACGCGATCACCGAACCATTCGGATCGGTCACCAGGAATACGCCGGCAGTTTGCGAAATCTTGGACCACATCTCGCCCGCGGTGTCGCGGATGGTGGCCTGATCGCGCGTGCTGAAAGCGGCGCGCACATCGGACATACTGCTCAGCACCAAACTCACGGAGCGAAGGTTCGCGGCGCGCGAGTGCCACAGCGATTCATAAGCTTGCGCGCTCACCTCCATCTCGTTCTCCACGGTCTTCGTCATGGCCCGCAGCATCTGGTCCTGCAGGAACCAACCGGTGATGGCGAGCAGCACCGTGATCGCGATGGAAGTGGAAAGTAAAATTTTCCAGAGGAGCGAAAGACCTTTCACTTCCGCACTCCGGGGTACACGGAGTTATCGTCCGGAAACGCGCCGTAATCCTGGCCGTGTTTGTTCTTGTGTGGAGAAGGTAGAAAACCTGCCTCCGAAATGAAGATCGTCGGTTGAGGCTCGGTCGCGCCGGTAAGCTGAATCGTTCGCGAGAAGGACCGAAGCTGTTGCTCCGTTGCGCGTTCGTGATAAACGTGCATCTCGTACAATCCGCTCGGCGCGTTGATTGCGTACGATCCGTCCGGCGCGGTGACCGCGAAGTACGGCGTATCAAGAACCACAATCACCGCGCTCATCGCGGCATGGATGTTGCAGAACACGCGAACCACCCCGGGCCGTGAGAAGCGGACCGAGCGGCTGGATCCGGGCGGGTAAAGACCGATGTCGAAGATCTGTCCGCTGAAGCTGGAGAACGCGTTGTGAAAGATCGGGTCGGCGTTGGGAAAATCGACAAATGAACCGGTTTCCACCGCCAGCACATGCGGCTTGAACGTCTTGTCTTTCTGCAGCATGCGCACATGCTTCAAAGTGGCAAGCGCGTGGTCCGGCGCACTCGCAGGCCGCAGCGCTACAACCACGCCGGAGAAGTCCATGCCCTTGCGAACCGAGGCTTCACGCGAGTCCTTCAGTTCCACCCGTCCTCGAAATACAACTGGCTCGGCGGCCGCGAACGACAGGCTAAAAAAGATAAGCCAAAGCCAGGTCATAGTGGTTGTTCAGCCGTATCGGTTGATTCAGGTAAATAGTTCTTGTTTGCGAAACTTCAAAACTGCCCAGAACATTCGGCGCTAGTCGATAAACAAAATTCCCCGCATACACGAAGTTCCGTTGCCCAGCGCCCGTGTTCAAATCCGAAGGCCGGTTCCAATGCTCACCGCCGTACACATGGAAGGTCAGGCGGTCGGTCGCGAACACCGCAAGCTGTCCCCAACCTCCGGTGCTATGAACCGGACGGACCACGCCTGGAGCCACCACGACGAACCCCTGCCGAAACGCACCTAGCGGAGCCACGTTTTGTCCACGGAAAAAAGCGCCGGTCAGTTCGAACCACTTCGTTGGTCTCGCCAGTCCGTCAAGCGTCCAAATGCGCGAATCGGCGGATGAGCCCGCCACGTGCGTCGTACTGCCGTGATAGCCCGGCGCGATCTCAAACCGCTTCTCCCCACTGCGATGCCAGAACGCCAGCCGTCCTTCATAACCCGGTCGCAAGCGCTCCAGCGTGCTTGCGTACGCGGCAGGTACGGTGGTGTCCGTTTCCTGCGTCGCATAAATACCGGCTTGGACGCGCAAGCCGGAGTTTTCGCCAAAACCGAATCGTTGTTCGATCCGCGCTTGCGGCTGCCAATCCCAAAGATTTCCTGCGGCGGTAAGCGGCGACACAGCTACCTGTGCGAGAGAGTCGGGCTCCCGCGGCGCCACGATCGGTTTGTCCTGCCCGACAGTGACAGTGGTGTTGCGCCAGTTCAGGTCGAGCGTTGCTACACGAATGTGAAGGCCTGGATCACCCAGCGAAGGACTCGCGTCGGAGAAGTCCATGTATACCGACCCGGTCGCCTTGCCGCCCCATGGCAGAGACGGGCCGTTAAAAGTAAGCCCCAGCACGGTTTGTCGCAGCGAAGCTCCACTCGTACTCAAGCCCGCCCCGGACGCGGCAACCACCGGATACTGCTGCGTCCCCGAATACTTGCCGTTATGAAACGCATTGAACAGAAGCATTCCGGTTAGCGACACCGGATTCTTCTGCGACGTTTCCACCTTGGCTTGCGCTAACTCCTCCGTTCGCGATTCCTGGACCGCGACGCGCTCTTCGAGTGGTGGAGTAGGCGTTTGTTTCAGCGTTGCGATCTCGGCGCGAAGA
>CAXSIG010000509.1:987-2310 GCA_964237255.1 uncultured Bryobacteraceae bacterium | reverse complement strand
CTGCACTTCATCCAACAGCTTTCGGTTTTGTTGCTCCATGGCGTCGAGCCGATTCAGAATACGATCCACAGCAGCCTCCGTCTGCGCGGCCGCCGGCGTAGAACACAGAAGAAGAGCGAGAGTCAATCGATAGGTCATGCGAGGAGTTGCTCCATGCGGCGTTTCACCTCCAAAGGGGAATACGGTTTCAAGAAAAATGCCGATGCCCCGCAACGGAGCACCAGCGCGGGTAAGCCGGGATCGCTATCGCCGCTGATTACGACGACAGGCAAATTGCGTAGCGAAGAGTCGCCCTTGATCTTCTCGAGCAACTCCAATCCCGTCACGTTTGGCATATGCAGGTCGGTGATCACGGCGGATACATTGTCCTTCAACGCCGCCATGGCCGCTGGCGCGTTCCCTACAATCCGTACTTCCACGTCCCACAACGATTCCAACGCAAGCTGCAACGGCTCAGCACAGGATTCGTGATCGTCCACGATCAAGATAGTTCGCGGCATGGCTTACGGAAGAAAACGGTAGCCGATTTTGTGGACAGTCAGGAAATGTCGCGGCGCCACAGGTTCCGGTTCCAGCTTCTGGCGCAGCCGAACCACATGCGCGTCCACCGTACGCGTGTTCGGATAGCTCTCATAGCCCCATACGGAGTTCAGAATCATATCGCGAGTAAGCGGACGGTCCGGGTTATGGAGAAAGTAAGTGAGCAGGTTATATTCGGCCGGCGTAAACTTCAGCTCCTCGCCGTTGCGAAGCACCGCCCGACGCTCCAGATCCACTTCCACATTGGCGAACTGCAAAATTCGCGACCGGTTCTCCGCACAGCGTCGGAGCACCGCTCGAATGCGGGCCAGCAGCTCCCGCGTGCCGAACGGTTTCACCACGTAATCGTCGGCGCCCATTTCGAGCAGCAGCACTTTATCAACTTCATCCCCCACCGCGCACAGCATGATGATCGGCGTCTTCAATTGCGACGCGCGCATTTGTTTGCACACGTCGATTCCGCTCATCCCGGGAAGCCGCAAATCCACCAGCGCCAGTGCCGGCTTCCGAGCCAATGCCAGGGCGAAGCCGCTCTTGCCGTCCGCGGCTTGCAGCGTTTCGAAGCCCTCGCGTTCCAGCATCAACGCGATTGTGTCGCGCAAATTTTCATCGTCGTCGATCAGCAGTATGGTCTCGCTCACTGGCATCGTTAGTTTACATTCTGGAGCACGGAGAGTTTACAAGTCCGGCCCTTTCGTACCGGAGTTGTGAAAGAACTGTAAAAGTCTTCAAAGGCCCTATTTTGCGGCTTGCGGCGTTGGTACGCTCGGTTGCAAAGAGGGG
>CAXSIG010000509.1:0-977 GCA_964237255.1 uncultured Bryobacteraceae bacterium | reverse complement strand
CTGTAAAAGTCTTTTGGGCCTGTGTTTTCGCGGCTTTTCCGCTGTTACTCTCGGTCCAAAGAGGGTGCCGAACAAATGAAAAGAGTTCTTCTATCGTTAGCAGCCGCCGTACCGGTCATGTTATTTGCGTTTAGCACGGGACCTCCCGTGAAGCGGACGGGAGCGGCCGTTGACGGAGGCCTGAACTGCTCCGTCTGCCACTCCACTTTCGGTGCGGCAAACTCAGATCCGAAAGGTTCTGTCACCATCTCCGCCGCCAATTATGTGCCGGGCGCGAAACAAACGGTCACAGTATCGGTGAAGCATCCCGAAGCGCTCCGTTGGGGGTTCGAACTCATCGCGCGAACCACCGCGGACCAAACCAAGCAAGCGGGAACGTTTACTTCCGATTCCATCGTGCGTGTTCGTTGCGAAACCACCAATGAGCCTTGCAACGGCGCCATCGAGTTCGTGGAGCATGTCAGCGCACCCCGCACTGATGCCGGCGCAGGCTTCACGTTCAACGTAACTTGGACTCCCCCCTCAACGGATGTCGGCAACGTAATCTTCTACGCCGCGGGCAACGCCGCGAACGGCGATGGTAATCTCACCGGAGACCGCATCTACACAACGCTTAAGACGGTCTCTCCCGTTCGTCCCTGCGCGCTGACCGGCAAACCCGCGATTCGCGATGTGGAGAACGGCGCATCGTTTGTATCGTCCATCGGGCCGGGCGCGTTCATCTCGCTCCTTGGTACCGGCTTCCAGTCCGGCGCCACCGCAATCGGCGCATCGGGAGCTGACTTCGTCGATAACGCCTTCCCGCGCCAACTCTCCTGCTTAGCGGTCGAGATTGATGGCAAGCGCGTCCCCATCACGTACGCCTCGGCGACGCAAATCAATGCGCAAGCACCAGCCAGCCTTAACGCCGGACCGGTAAGCGCGCGAGTCATCCTGAATCCCGATGCGACGAATCAAGTGACCGGGGACGCGGCGAC
>CAXSIG010000508.1:876-4673 GCA_964237255.1 uncultured Bryobacteraceae bacterium | reverse complement strand
TCGATTCCGCTAAACCGCGCGGTTGTTTGGGAGCGTGAATCTTTTCCAAACATGCCTCGCGCTTCGCAGGAGGCTCTGGTGAACGAACAGGTGTTGAAGGCGGATCCGCCCGGCGATAGATTTCCGACTCCGCCCGGCACGTCGGCCGAGTAGCCGCAGGGAAAGAGGCGAGACCGTTCGCCTTGCGTTCCTCCGGACACCGCTTCCAGCCGTTCTTCCACAGTGGTCGGGAAGTCCCAGGCGCATCTGCGCTGCACTCGCATGGAGGGAAGCACGACGCGTTGCGCGGAAAGCCGATTTACCGCAGTCACGCGCAATGTTGATTCAGAGATGGATTCCGGTGAGTTGAAGATGCCCTGAAAGAGGACCATCGGGTCACTTTGGGCGGTCTGTGTCGCGAGATCGTAGAACACAAAGGAGCAAGCCAAACGGGCGCCTTTGAAGCCGATGTTCCGCTCGAGCTCAGACATGATGGAATCGGCGTTCGCCAGTTCCAGCGTGATTTTCGGAATGGCGTCGACTCCTTGATCGGAGGCGGTTTGGACTTCGAACAGGTTGTTCCGGCAGATCCGGGGCTCGTAGACGTTGCCTTGTACCTTGACGCGCTGCGTACACCAGAAATGTGTGGAGCTATCGAACATGGTGCACTCAAACAGGAGCAGCGGCGTGCCTGTCGTGGAGCCTTCTTTCAGATCGAAGATGGTGGGCATGTTATTCCAAATTGCTGATGAGCCGGATGTCGCAGGAGAAGTCGTTGACGCCCTCCGCGGTGATCGCCAAGCTGTTCTGATCGAATCGAGTGTTGGTCATTACTCCGGCGATGTCGTTTGTGGGCATGTAACCGCCCGGGGCAGGTTGAGCCGATACCATGACTTTCGCGATCTGTAGTGAGCTTCCACCGGATGAGACAGTTGCGTCGGTAGTAGTAGCACCGCCGGACCCGGTTCTTGTAACGAAGTACTGTGTCCATCCTGCGGCGACGGTGAACTGGCTGGTAGTGTCGGCGAGAGTAAGCGACAGCTGAGCCGGTTGGTCCGCGCGGGCAAGCACGCTTAGGCAAAGCGTCGCTGAATTTGGACACGAAAGAATTTGCGTTGCACTCCCCGCGCCTGAAAACGTTGTTCCCGACGCATTCAGGAGCGGGGATTTCTGCCAGATCGCGTTGTTCAGATCTTCACTCCAAGCAAGAAGGTTGTTCGACGGGTCTAGGAAGGTAAAGGGAATAACAGGGCCAAGCGTGGTTTGAAAGAAGGTTTCCAAGAGGTTTACTTCGGTGGAGGTCAAGTGTCGGTATCGAAGCGTCCAGGCCATTCGAATCGGATCCGGATCGCTGTATCGGTACCGGGTGCCGTCTTCTTGAATGTTCAGGGCAGTGGCGGGGAGATACTCTTTGGCGATGGGGAATTGTGCAACGGCGCCGGTTACTAATTGCGGGAAGAGAAGGGTCATGAAGCTAAGCGCCCCTGAGTAATTTCGAATCGAATGCGGTTTCGATTCTGTCCCACCATTGTCGATTCGAAAGTGTTTTGACTGAAGAAGCACGTGGGGTAAATAGTGCCGTCCCACGGGTCAGTGAATTGAAATGGATTTGCCGGTCCGTCGACTGATTGGTAAAAGCCGACGATCTGACCGGCTACGTCGTCCGTCACCAGCGCGGGTTGTAATTTCCACGTCTTGAGCGCACCCGAAATGGCATAGCGCTGTTCGGAGCCGCCTACAAAACGCAAGATCTGCGCCGAAATTCGATTCTCTCTGTTGGTTGGGTATTGGAAAAGTTGCCGTAACACGGCTTCGGGAAAGATAAACATGTTTAGAGATCGTTCACCACGTCGTTGATGGAATGCATGTTTAACATCGCTTCACGAACGGCTTGCGCGATGTCATGGCTCCTGTCCAGGAAAGATCGGCTGTCCATAGCTTGAACGTTCACCGTGATTTGCGTATTAGCGCTTGCGGCAGAAGCAGTGGGCGAGGCCGCCAAGTTCTGTGTTGGGGATCCGGTGATGTCGTTCACGGGCGACTGACCCGCATACGCTATGACGTTTGCGAGTAGCGCGGAGTAGTCCGGCGTATCTTGCGCGTTCGGGATGAGTCTACTGAAAAGTTGAGCTGCACTCTGCGCAGAGGTTGCATCAGAAGCGCCCACCTTCGCCTGTCCAAACTGGTCGTACGTTGTCTCATCGATTTGAGAGCCGGAGCCTTCGTTGACTACAGCACGATCGAAAGACAACGACGGCGGAGCTTCGTACTTCGGCAAGGCCGGCTGCGCGGTGGGACTATCCGACCCGCCACCAAACAGCTTTACAAGGCCGGAGATGAGGGGAAACGACGTCAGGCCGCCCAGAAAACCGCTGGCTGCTGCTTTTCCAACTGAAGCAACGGTCTGGCCGACGCTCTTCGCCGATGTGTTGGAACCCAGCGCGGTGGTGTTGGCCGTAGTCTCCGCCGTTTGAGCCTCGGTTACGGCACGGAGGCGATCCAGGTTTTTCGAAACGTCCGTCAGCACCTCCGGCAAGGCGATTCCATTCGACGTTTGCTCGGGGTTCGCCGGGAGGCCGAACAGCTTCGCAGAGCGGCTCACGGCCGATAAAGAATCGCCCGAGTTGTCGTCGGGCTGGATTTGTTGAGTCGGCAGTAAACCGGCAAATGCGGTCTGTGCCGGACTATCCGAATGTACTGTTTCGCTGTCTGGAAATATGGTGTGTAGCGCTTTCTTTCGCATGCTGCGCCTCCTTGAATAATTCGTGTTCTAAGATTTGAAACGCTTCGATTTGTCTAGCGCTCAAAGCGGTCTTAGGCAGGTATCCAGCGCGCCACGCGGCAAATTCTTCCAACCACTCCAGGCTCTGCGCTGAGATCAAGCTTTTCGGACACTGGTCCGTTTCCACTTCACGTCGGATCCATACCGGTCTGGGTTCCGTGAGCTGCGATTCGGGAATCCATCCGCATCGCCGTTTTACTTCCAAATGTTGCTTGCGGCATTCGTCGCAATCCCAGCCGCGAGGCGCTGCGATATGAAAATGGAACGCGACAATTAGTTTTTTCTTTCGTGATCCGAAAGATTGCATTCCGCTCGAACGGCATCGATCGCCTCGCGAACCAGATCCTCCGGACCGCGATTCAAGAGGCTCTCCGGATTGGCCGGCTGGCCATCGATGGTGAGCCCGTGTACCGCTTCGATTCCCCAAGTGATATAGGCCCGTTCGATCTCCGCGTTTAAAATGTGAGCGTCCATCTGCTCGACGTCGCTTTCGCCCGCTCGAAGGAACTCCAAGTTGCGCGCCAGTTCTCGCACTTGCCGCATCAATTGCATGCGGCGGTTGAAAGCCATACGCGCGATCTCAAATCGAACGCCGGGATACGCTTTCGAGGCTACGGTTACTGTGCTGGAATAATTCATCTCAGGCAAACGCCACCACGATTTCGTCATCCAACGTGCCCTGTGCGCGAGAATCTTTGAACTCCCAGCGCAGCCGGCGCTGATCGTCAAGGAACGAGGGGACCGAAGGAATTACGTTCTTCATGTAAACGCCGAATAGCTGTCCTTGCGCCATGCCGAGCTGTAACATCGCCTCTATGGGCGACTGCTGGCGGGCCGCTTGATACAGTTCCGATGTCGCCGCATCCGTTTGCTCGAAAACGGTGAAATTCATTTTTACCGAACGCATGCCGGGCGAGGCCACATTGGGCAGGGTTGCTCCGAATTCTCTCACGCTCAAGTCCAGATCGTTGTCCAGGGAGACGTTCGCATCGGTTAAGGTGAGGAACTTGGTAGCGGTCGCCCCAATCCATGCTTG
>CAXSIG010000508.1:0-849 GCA_964237255.1 uncultured Bryobacteraceae bacterium | reverse complement strand
AAATGCCGTCAGTCCACCGTCACCGGCGTTGAAGCTGGTGCTGTCCACCACGTCTTGAGCCGCGCCTTTGAATGTGAACTCGTGGAAGTCGCCGTTCAAATCGATGGATAGCTGGTCCACCACAGCGCCGGATAGGATCCTCTGAACGGCAGCGGTGGGGCTCCAGTAGTCGAATAGGCTGGTGCTCGGCAGGTCCGTAGCGGGCAGGTACGTCACCGTAGGGGCTAGCGCGGCGCCGGACGGTGGAGTCGTGGTGAAAGGCGCGTTCAACAACACGGTATTGGTGTCCACAATGGCAACCACGAACCGAATCTCTCCCGCATAGCTGACCGCCTGGTTCGGGACCAGTCCGTGCGCTCCGGCAAATCCGATTTGGCTTGCATTTTGAGACGAGCCGGCAGTGCCGCCCGCGTAAACCAGAGGCGCCGCGCTGAAGGCGGATTGAAATAACGGCCCCGTCCCCGGTCCTGCAGTAGGGGTCCAGGAAGAAAGGTATGTCTTTACTTGAAAATCGGTCCGCTTCCGGCTTCCCGCCGGTGTTCCGGCGTAAGTGCGGCTGCCCGTCTTGTCCTTGCGTTCCGCGGTTTCCAACTTTTGCCGCGAAGTGAGCTGCACAGCGGAGAACCGGTTGGCCGCGGTAATTACCGGGACAGTTCCGTAGCTGTCTTCCACCGCGGAATAGAACCGGTTCGCGTTCGATGAGATGTATGCCATGTGTATCCTCTTTGCGTTATTGACTGATATCTACTTCGAAACTGATTTTGGCGGCCTGCACAAAGTTCTTGCCTCCGCTTTTTACGGACGAATAAGCCGCATCGAACTCGCCGTTATAAAAGACGCCCGGAATCC
>CAXSIG010000507.1:0-4688 GCA_964237255.1 uncultured Bryobacteraceae bacterium | reverse complement strand
GCGCAGTTGGTGTATATAAGGATCCCGCTCGTGGAGCGCTCTACCTTCCGGCCAATTTCATCAACTTCAATACCGCTTCCGGGGCGGCGGCCGGTACAACTCTGGGCGCGAGCACTGCCGTGCTCGCCAATCCGAATCCTGGGTCGTTAGGAGATCATGGCCTGTATAAAGGTTGCACCGGCCCCAGCCTGCATCAGGTTGACATGAATTTCGTAAAAAAGACGAAAATTACCGAGCGCGTGACCTTCGAAATACGGGCTGAGATGTTTAATATCTTCAATCACCCGAACTTCAGTCCTTCCGCTTCGGCAAATATCAACAACTCCGGATTCGGTACGCTTACAACCAACTTTACGGCTCGTGAAATTCAATTCAACGGACGGATCAGCTTCTAAATACACCTATATGACTAACGCGAAACTCTTTGGCATACGCACGAACACGCGGCTCAGCGGTTACCTGTTGACTACGCTTCTGGTGGCTACAACGTTCGCCTACGCCGCCGACACGCCGTACGAAAAGCCGCCCAAGGAACTCGCGGAGGTTCTGAATGCGCCGCCGCCGCCGACGCTCTCTGTCTCTCCTTCCCGCGACTACGCGATGGTGCTGGACTCAGTGCGCCATCCTTCGATTGAAGAACTGTCGCAACCGATGCTGCGATTAGCCGGAGTCAGGATCGACGTCAATTCAAACGGGCCCCATTTACTCCCCCATATCGTGAAATATTCTTTGCTGAAGCTCTCGGATGGATCCACTGTGCCGGTACAGCTTCCGATGAGCGAAAAGAAGCTCGGTACTCCACTATGGTCTCCCGACGGCAAACAGTTCGCCTTCACGAACACCACCGATCGCTCCATCGATCTGTGGATCGGTAATGTTGCCACCGGAAAGGTGCGGCAGATTGCGGGCGTTCGAATCAACGGCGTGGTGAGCGATTCGGAAGGCGGAGGCGGTGGGGGTGGGCGCGGAGGCGGTGGGCATCCCATGCAGTGGCTCGCCGACAACAAGAAATTGATGGTGCGTATGGTGCCAAACGGACGTGGCCCCTCCCCGGCTGAAGTTACTGTGCCGAAGGGTCCACACATTCAGGAAAGTTTGGGGCACAGCGGTCCCGTACCTACCTACGAAGATATGCTGAGCAATCCGCATGACGAAGACCTCTTCGACTACTACGCTACCGCTCAGTTAGCATATGTCGACATAGCGTCCGGAAAAATCACTCCGTACGGCAAACCGGGTATTTATAGCTCCGTCCGTCCAGCACCGGATGGGAAGCACTTCATGGTGTCGCGGGTTCACAAACCGTATTCCTATTTGCACCCCTACCGATCTTTTCCCACCTCTGTTGAAGTGTGGGATACGAGTGCGAACAAGCTCTATACCATCGCCGATCTACCGCTGGCCGCTCGTGTACCGTTAGCGGGCGTACGCACGGGCCCCAGGGATTATGAGTGGCTTCCTACCGAGCCTGCGTCATTAATCTGGGTAGAAGCAATGGATGGCGGCAATCCGAAAGAGAAAGTGCCTCATCGCGATCGCATCGTGAAATATGCGGCTCCGTTCAAAGGCGAACCTACCGAACTATTCAAGACCGAGCAGCGATTTCAAGGCATACAAATCCTCGAGAACAATCATCTGGCCCTGGTGGAAGACTTCGAGCGTATGAAGCGCTGGGTGCGCACGTTCGAAATCGACCTTGCCAAAGATAGCTCGCAAAAGCCGAAGCTTCTGTTTGAGCGGAACAATCAGGATCGCTACAAAGACCCAGGCAATCCGATGTCGAAGACGCTCGCCAATGGCCGCCGGGCGATCCGGCAAGATGGAGATTCCATATATCTCACCAGCATCGGCGCCACTCCGGATGGTGACCGTCCCTTTGTCGACCGTTACAACATTGTCACGGGTAAGACCGAACGGCTTTTCCAATCGGATAAGAACTTCTTCGAAATGCCCGAAGCAATCCTTGATGACGCGGGCACAAAAATCTTGACGCGCCGGGAAAGCCCGACGGAATATCCCAACTATTACATCCGGACTGGGAACGAATTGAAGCAACTTACCCACTTCAAAGATCCGGTTCCGCAGGTGCAAGCGATTCAAAAGAAGCTGATAACTTACAAGCGGGCGGATGGAGTACCGTTATCCTTCACACTCTATCTGCCGGCGAATTACAAAGCAGGGACTAAGTTACCGACATTCATCTGGGCCTATCCTTACGAGTTCAACGATGCAGATACCGCTGGGCAGGTAACAGGCTCAGCTCAAAGATTTACCGCGCTGTCCACGCACCTTCTGTTGGTCTTGCGCGGCTATGCCGTACTGGAAAACGCTGGAATGCCGGTAATTGGAAATCCGGAAACCGTGAACAACACTTATCTGGATCAAATCGTAATGGACGCGAAAGCGGCTATCGACAAGGCTGTGGACCTTGGCGTAACGGACCGCGCGAAGGTTGCCGTGGGCGGTCATAGTTATGGGGCATTTATGACGGCGAACCTGTTGGCGCATTCCGATCTCTTTCATGCCGGAATCGCGGAAAGCGGCGCATATAACCGTACTCTAACTCCATTTGGATTTCAATCCGAACGACGGACGATCTGGGAAGCGCCGGATATTATGTTAAGATTTCGCCGTTCATGAGCGCGGATAAGATCAAGGCGCCGATCTTACTGGTTCACGGCGAAGCGGACGACAACACCGGTACTTTCCCAATTAACTCGGAGCGGCTATATCAGGCGGTGCGGGGCAACGGAGGAACCGTGCGCCTTGTTTTCCTACCGCTTGAAGCGCACGGGTACGCGGCAAAAGAGACCATCGAGACCGTGTTGAATGAAGAGTTGATTTGGCTTGACAAATACTTGAAAGGTGGCAATTCAGAAGTTTCGCCGATGGCTCCGGAACACTAAGCTCGACGTAATAACCGCCGGAAGCGGGAGTCGGCCCTTCGATCCCCGAATCTTCGAAGCATACAATAGCTTAGTCGAGAATGCCTCCGTCCGCGCGCCACCTTGTCGCCATCGGCGTTACCGATCCGGACATCCCAGAAGTTTCCCACTCTATCGATCTGGTGACGAACTGCCTCGCGGCTCTTGGTTACCGGCAGGCTCTTCCTTAATTAGCGAACCTGCAACCTGGCGTCGATCTAAAAGGAGCGCTGTCCCAGTGGGCGCAAACGGTCGCTCCCGACGACTTCACGATTCTTTACTTCGCAGGACACGGTGGCACGGTTAACGGTCGTCACTACCTCGGTCTTCCCAACACAGATTGGCGTTTCCCAGCCGCCCAGGCGCTAGCAAGTGACGATCTCTTCCGCACCCTTGCGGAAGCCCTGTCTTTAACACGCCTCCTCGTGGTTCTCGATACCTGCTATAGCGGTCAAGGAGCGCTTGACACCCAGGGAATTTCAGCCGAGCTGCAGGGCGACGAAAAGCGCAGCTTCTGGATTGTCGCCGCTAGCCGTCTCAAGCAAGAAACGCGAGATGGCGATTTCGCCGTCGCGTTCAACAACAACATGCTTTGCACGCCTGAAAATTTGGGTAGGTCGGTACCGAGTTATAAACTCTCCACCCTCATCCCAGACCTTAACGGCGCTCTTAAATCTTCCCAGCAAGCGAAATACGCGGGAGTGGGTCTGGTTTCGGATGAACCTGATTTCTTCCCCAACCCGGCGTTTCTCTCCACTGCCTTGCTGAACCGCACGGTGGAAAACCGTCGCTTTTTTCTCGATGACCTGGTGTGCAGAACTCACTCTCGAACCGCCAGTGGGACCGAAACGCAATAAACCGAGCCGTCTGTTCGCGCTGATGTCCGCGCAAAATCTTCTTCACCGCCGAGGTCAGGTTGTCGAAGCGAAGTTTGCGGAACACGCCGGCGAAATAGGCGAAAGCCAGTTCATGCGCTTCCAGAAACGCTTGCTGCGTGGCATGGAGAAAGGCGCAGTGGAACGCCGCTCCGCTGGCCATGCTGCGCATCGAAAATACTTGCAGCTTGGTTCGCTCACCCGACAGATCGGCATAGGCTTCCGACCAATCGACCTGCGCCTCCAAGCCCCAGGGATAACTCTGCGGAACGAAGGTTTCGTGAACCACCAAACCTAGCTCTACCTTGCGGTCATGAACATAATGCCGCACGGTTCGTTCGCAGATCCGGCATTCCGGAAGTTCCCTCTGGATGCGTTCCCAGATCCGGTGCGCCGTATGGCGTTGCTTGCGTGGCGCTTTCTTATCCGCCTCCAAAATCTGATTCACGAACGCGACTGCCGTTTCAAGTTTCCACCGCGGCCGCTCGGCTTTCTTCCGCACAGTCGGTAAAGCGCTGCCAATCGCTTCCCGCACCATGCGTCTGTGCACTTTCAACTTCTTCGCCACGCCGGTAATCGTTCCGACACCGAACTCGTACTCCCTGCGGATCTGCTCGAATAGCTCCACCTTCGTTCTCCAATCCAATGAGTTCCTCCGCATCGGGCTGCGCCCGATGCCAGAGTACTCGTTCGTTTTAGAGGGTGGGCCAAATTAAACTGCCGAAGTGGGCCACTTCAAATTACCGAAATCAGAGTCTCTCAAATCCACCTTTTGTTGACAGCTCTATTGCGCGTTGGAGCTCCTGAAGGGCGGTGTCGTAGTCGCCCCGAGCGACCGCGATTCCGGAGGCGGTGATTAACACCTGTGCCTCCTTCACGAACTTTTTGC
>CAXSIG010000506.1:1191-4692 GCA_964237255.1 uncultured Bryobacteraceae bacterium | reverse complement strand
TCTTAGTCGCCGACCTTGCGGGTGAACATTTGACGCTCAGTACATCCGCCCGGAACGGCGGACAAACGCGTACGGTGCGTTATCTCGCCAATCATCAAAGTTGCGAAGCGACCATGCACAAAGTACGCTATGATTTGCTGCATTCCATGGGTCAGGACGCTTACCACGATGTGGTTTGCGGCGAAATAGGACTTCCCGAGACGGAGGTATCTCTCATGGGCACTGCGGCCAATTTGAACTATGCCGCTGTTGTTATAGCCACGGACGAAACGCTTCAGGTCACGGCAGTTGTTACCGCCGGCGTGCAAGGCAACGCGAGTTGCGCGGGAGACCCCGCGGCATGGCGCGAGGGAGAAGCAGGCTGGCAAAAAGTGAACGGTACCATCAACACGATGTTGCTGATCAATCGTCCCCTTACGGAGGCGGCTCTGGCCCGGTGCGCCGTAACTATGACGGAAGCGAAATCGACAGCTTTACAGCGCCTCGCGGTACGAAGCTTGTATTCCGAAGATCCCGCTACGGGCACGGGAACGGACCAGTTTGCGATTGCCGCTCCGTGCAACGGGCAGGCTCCGCTAAGCTCCGCAAGCACTCACGTGAAATTGGGAGAACTGATTGGGCGCTCGGTTCGCGACGCCACATTGGAGGCGCTTCGCTGGCAGAACGGTATGGAACCAAGCTACGGACGCAGCATTTTTTCGGCGCTTGGACGGTTCGGCTTGAAGGAAGAGAAGCTCTCTGAGGAAATATCTCCGTTTCTGGGCGCGGAAGATCTGGAACTGCTTCGGCGCAACGGCAAAGCGGTTTTTTATGAGCCGCTTGTTGCTGCATCTGCGTATGCGCTGGCGGCTGTGCTGGATCGTATTCGTTATGGAACACTCCCAGAGAGTATCCGCTGCGAAGCCGTGCGTCAGCAATGCGCCTCGATAGCAGCGAGCCTTTCGCAAAAGCCGCATTTGTGGGATGACTTTCGATCGCAGATGACGGATGCCGATCCTATTCAACTCGTTCGCCAGGCCATCGCGTTAGGATGGTCCGCGAAGTGGACGGTCTAGCGTGACGTTCCCGAAGCCCTACGCAGATCAAGTTGCCAAGCTTCGCGTTCCGATTGGCTTTCTACTAGTTATTTGCTTCGCGTGGTTCGCCCATCCTACCCCGAAGTCACTCTCGTTTGGATTGCCGCTGGCGTTCCTTGGCTTGCTGCTTCGAGCTTGGGCTGCCGGCAATCTCCGCAAGGACAGCACACTTACGTCGTCCGGGCCATACTCGCTCGTTCGCAACCCGCTCTACCTGGGAACGAGTACTGCAGCGGCCGGCTTCGCGGTTGCGTCCGGTAACTGGAGCTTGGCCGCGCTATTCGCTGTGGTGTTTCTAATGATTTACATGCCGGTAATTACGCTCGAAGAACAACATCTGCGAGATCTATTTCCGGAGTTTTCCGATTACGTCAGCAACGTCCCGCGTCTCATGCCCAATCGCCTCTGGCATCGCGACGTACCCTATTTCAACCAGTCACTCTACCGGAAAAATCGTGAGTATGAGGCGGCGCTCGGTGTCCTGATTGGCGCCGCCTTTCTTGTAGCGAAATACTATTACCGTTCTTGACGTCGCTCCTCGCGATGGTCTTCTCGCCGAAATTCCCCGCCGCGATATTGATGCTGATCGCGCCGCTCGACGCGATGGTCCACATATGTATGGGAGTATGATTCGCGATTGTTCCAGCTACGTTCCCATGGACGATTGCTTACGATAATCCGGTGGTCCGTCCAACGCAGAGAAGAGTTCCCCCAACCCCAGGGTGAAAATGCCCCAACCCCAATGCGTGGCCCAAATGTGATTGCACCACCCACCAGAAAGCCGGGTCGCGGTCTGGAATACACAACATACGGATTGTAGTAAGGAACATATAGCAACCCTGGATCAGCAGGGAGAATCTCAATGTCGCCGGGACCAGCATTCACGACGCGCAGCTGTTCTGTGTTACGTAGGTACCCATAACTCTGGGCTACCTGGCGTTGACGCTGTACCGCGTCCATTACCGCCCCACGATTTGCCAGAACAGCATTTCCCAGTTGGTGGGTCCAGTTCATGTCACCAGACATCATGTCTAGAACATTGCGGAAGGGAATGAGGGAAACAACGCTTGGATCCCACGGTAAATTGTCCTGCTGAATCGCACGCGCCAAAGGGTCGCCATAAACGTTTGAGTGGGTTCGAGCATACCCGGAAGCATCGGGAATCATTTCAGGAAAGGTTGCAGCAGTCAGGATCTGCGCCAAAAGCGGATCAGGATACAGCGCGACTCTGCCGACAAGACTATCCAGTTGCTGGGGCGCAAAAGAAGGCGGCGTCTGTCCGTAATTGGGTGATTGACCGTAGTAGGGCTGCTGCTGCCCGTACTCGGGGTAGTTAGGCTGTTGATTCCCCTGTTGCGGATATCCTTGTTGCGGGTAACCTTGCTGCGGATAACCTTGTTGAGGAGCGCCCTGTTGAGGGTAATTTTGCTGCGGTGAGTTCTGTGGATAGTTTTGTTGTGGAGAGCCCTGCTGCGGGTATGCCGGCTGCTGCGCGGGCGGATAACTCTGCCCAAACGCAGTGGTCGCGGCCGCTCCGGTTAAAAGCCAAGTTCGAACCAAGTTCATCCGTTTCATGCCTTTCGTTATGCAGACGGAATGCCAACTGTATATTCTTTAACCTTCGTTGCAGGTGATAGTCTATCCGTCAAGTCCTATGTCGTTGACCCTCTTATCCACCTCTTTCCTGTTGCTCAGCCTTACTCTCGGTGGCCAAACTCCGCCACCACAACCACCACCCGCAGTGCTAACCGTGGTGTCACCTGAAGTCTCAAGCGACCGCCACATCACGTTTCGCCTTATGGCTCCGCAAGCCAACGCCGTCAAAGTTTCGGGTGGCGACATTCCGAACAACGGCCAAGGTACTGCGATGACGAAAGGCGAGAACGGCGTGTGGGAAGGCACCGTCGGTCCGGTTCCCGCGGGTGCTTATCGATATACGTTCAATGTGGACGGCATTCCCGTTGTGGATCCTCGTAATCCCTCGGAGAGTGAATCGAACAACAATGTCTGGAGTCTAGTGGTTGTGCCCGGTTCCCCATTCCAGGACACACGCGACGTCCCACACGGAGCCGTCGCATCAGTGACTTACTACTCGAAGTCATTGAGTAAATTCCGCAGAATGCAAATTTATACGCCTCCTGGTTATGAGAAGGGTCAAGGCAAATACCCCGTCTTCTATCTGTTACATGGGGCAAGCGATAGCGATGCGTCCTGGAATTCGGTCGGCCGCGCCGGGATGATCCTGGACGATTTAATTGCAGACGGCCGCGCCAAGCCCATGGTTGTCGTTATGCCTGCCGGACACACGGGACCGGTTCGCGGACCGAATGAGATGGCTGACTTCGTACGCGACTTCAACGAACAGATTCTGCCGTATGTGGAGCGTAGCTACCGCGTTTACACGGACCGTCTTCATCGCGCGATC
>CAXSIG010000506.1:0-1181 GCA_964237255.1 uncultured Bryobacteraceae bacterium | reverse complement strand
CGGATGAGTTCGCTTACGTGGGCGTATTCAGTTCCGGGTTGATCGGGTCCTTCGGTCCGCCGCGTCCCGGAGTAGCTCCCGGCCCCGCTTGGGAAGAAGCGCACAAGGACGCACTGGAAAACCCAGCAGCGAAGAAGGGGCTGAAGGTGTTCTGGTTTGCCACCGGCAAAGAAGACCGACTGATGCCAACAACCGAAGGCACTGTCGCTATGTTAAAGAAATATGGCTTTACGCCCGTAATGGTGCAGAGCGAAGGCGGCCACACGTGGCTCAACTGGCGCGATTACATGAACCAGTTCGTGCCGCAGCTGTTTCAGGCTAAAACGTCTTTGACCACTTCGCCGTAGACATCAGTCAACCGGAAATCACGGCCGGCGTAGCGATACGTCAGCTTCGTGTGATCCAGACCCAGCTGGTGAAGCATCGTGGCGTGCAGATCGTGGATGGAGACACGATTTTCCACGGCCTTGAACCCGAAGTCGTCCGTTTTACCGTATGCCAAGCCACCTTTAAAACCGCCACCTGCAACCCACATGGTGAAGCCGTACGGATTGTGATCGCGTCCCGTGCCGCTCTCTGAAACCGGAGTCCGACCGAACTCGCCGCCCCAAACAACGATCGTCTCGTCGAGGAGTCCGCGGCGTTTGAGATCTCGGATAAGCGCTGCCGCCGCTTGATCCATCGACGGGCAGTTCTTAAGGTAGCTTTTCTGAATGTCCTTGTGATCGTCCCATCCGCCCGAACCGACGTGGACAAACCGAACGCCGCGTTCTACAAGACGACGGGCGAGTAAGCATCCGTTCGCGAACGGCGTTGTCCCGTACTCGGCGCGAATCGCTTCAGGCTCTTTGCGAATATCGAAGGCGTCGGTCGCTTCGGACTGCATCCGGTAAGCGGACTCCATCGACTGCATGCGGCCTTCCAGGTAACTGTCGGCGCCGAAGGATTGACTGAAATTCTGGTTCAAGGCCTGGACCGCGTCGAGTTCACGGCGCTGCGTTTTGTCATCCACCCACTTGTTCTTCAAGTTCGGGATCATTCGCTCCGGCTCGGTTTCAGCGTCGTTGAAAGAAGTCCCCTGGTGTTCGGCCGGCAGAACCCCGGCTCTGGTTACCGAACCGCCGAGACCGCCCGCGCCTTGTCCCGAATCGAGTGCGACGAAGGACGGCAGATTCTGATTC
>CAXSIG010000505.1:0-4696 GCA_964237255.1 uncultured Bryobacteraceae bacterium | reverse complement strand
AGCGATCCGAATTGTGCCGGAAGCGGCTTCATCGATTTTTCAACCGCCCACTTCGGGTACCGGGAGAGAACTGTTTGTCTTGTACGTTGGGGGAATCAGCCCAAATAAGAACCTAGGCGTCCTTATAAAGGCGTTCGCCAATCTGGATCCGCGATGGACGTTGAAGCTGGCCGGCGATTACCAGTCCGACGGTTTTCGTAATTGCTTTCAGGAAATACAGCGGTTGTCGGTTGAGCTGGGCGTACAGGATCGAGTAGAGTTTTTGGGATTCGTGTCGGACCATGACTTGGTTCGGCTCTATCAACGCGCCAGTTTGTTCGTGCTTCCCTCTTTCGATGAAGGTTTTGGGCTACCCGCAATTGAGGCAATGGCGAGTGGTGTGCCGGTCATCGTCAGTCAGGGAAACTCTATGGAGGAAGTGGTGGGCGAAGCAGGGATTTCTTTTCCGGTACACGATGTCGCTTCGCTCACTATAGCGATGAAGCTCATTTTGGACGACGAGCGGACTTCGCGCCGCATGTCGGAAGACGGCATTCGCCGGGCATCGGAATATTCCTGGTCAATCGCGGCGACCTGCCTGATACGCGTACTCGAGGACGCGGCTTGTCGATAGATGTTTCCATCGTTGTGCCGATTCGCCAGGCGACCGGAACAATTCGCCAGACGATCGAATCTCTGGAGCGGCAATGCAGAGGGAAGAATACCGAAGTGTTACTCTGCATTGGACGCGGAGACGGGTCTTTGGATGGAGTTGCCGTTCGCGAGCCTTTTGTGGTTCACCGAACACCCGCGCCTGCCGGAATTCCTCAGCTTCGACAGTTAGGTGCGACGCTTGCGAGAGGCGATTCCGTCATCATCACTGAAGATCATTGTCGATTTGCGCACTGTTGGCTTGCTGAGGTTCTTCACGCCGCAATGAAAAATCCTGGAATGGTCGTCGGCGGCCCAGTGGAGAACGGCCGTGTCAGTTACATCGGCTGGGCTCAATATTTTACACGCTACACGGCATTCCTGCCCACTGGCCCCGATCGAATTGGGGGTAGCCTTCCGGGCAACAACGCCTGCTACCCGCGTGAGATTCTTGAGAGCCGCCGCGCTTCGCTTACTGATGGCTTCTGGGAAGCGGAGTTCAACTCCGAGTTGTTCGGTATGGGCGTGCGATTTCTGATAAAGCAAGACCTGGCCGTCACACAATATCAGCATCGCGGAGCGGCTGAATACATCCCTCTGCGGTTCCGTCACGGAAGATGTTACGGCGCCCGGCGTTTTGCACGATCGAAAGCGGACGAAAAACTGCGGCTTTGGCTTGTCTCGCCATTGCTTCCGGCAGTCCTGTACTGGCGTATGTTGAGATCGGTCGCGCTGTTTCGATGGCGTCGGAGCGAATTTCTCCGCACTACTCCGCTGGTCGCGCTTTATGTTCTGGCTTGGAGCATGGGCGAGGCGACGGGCTACTTGTTCGGAGCCGGTTCCACTTGTGTGGAGACGGATTGACCGCGTTTGTTTGTCCCGCTTGTCACAGCGGTTTAGCAAGTCTGACAGCGTCGTATCGATGCGGCACTTGCGACAAGACATACCCTATCGTCTGCGGCATTCCGGACTTCCGATTGAACCCCGACCCTTACATCGGAATCGAAGCGGACCGCGCAAAGGGCCAGATGCTCTGGGAGTTTGGCCAGGCCGGAAGTTTTGAAAAGTTGCTCCGGCACTATTACGCCATTACGCCGGAGGACCCGCCCGATTTAGCGAAGCACTGGATTGCGCGATCACTTGCAGAGCCGCAGATTGCGGAATTTCTTTGTCGCGAATACCGAATTGCGGGTGACCGCTTTCTCGATGTCGGCTGCTCTACCGGCTCCTTGCTAGCCGCCGCTTCGGGACGTTGCGCTTCCGTCATTGGCGTTGATGTTGCTTTTCGGTGGCTGGTGCTAGGAGCCTTACGTTTGCAAGAATCCGGCGTTGATGCACAACTGATTTGTGCGAACGCGGAGCATTTGCCTTTCGCGCCGGAGTCTTTCGACTGCGTTGCCGCAATTGACACGCTGGAGCACGTACGTGATGCGATGCGGACGGCTGAAGAGGTACACCGCGTGTCGGTGCCCAGGGCTCGCGCCATATTTCGAACCAACAACCGGTACGCTCCCTTGCCGGAGCCACATGTTCGATTGTGGGGAGTTGGGTGGCTGCCGCGAAAGTGGCAAGCCCGATATGTTGCCACTTTTCGGGAGGACTTGAAGCCGTACGCCGTCCAGCTTCGAAGTGTCCGTGAACTGCAGGGGCTTTGCCTTGCCGCCGGATACAAGGCGGTAAAGGTAGAGAGTGCGCCTTTGTACGCGCCTCAATTTCGAAGTCGCGCCGCCCAAGCGGTTATCAGGCTTTATAACAAAGCTGCGAAACAACCTGTTACTGGAGCACTGTTAAAGTGGGCGGCCCCGATGCTGTCGGCTGTGGCGGAACGGTAGCGGTTTGAGAGCGCGGGGTGCGCCACGGCTGCGCGCCCATGGCTATTCTTACCAGTTGCGTCGGCTGGTAAACAATGCTGGTCCATAGGAATACCTCATTCGTGCAAAAGCATTCGCGCGCGGCTATGGATGCCCGCAAGTTTTTGGTTGATTCCGAGTTCCAGATTTCGCGAAACGAACGCTCGCGAAGATTGCCGACTGGCGCGTGATTTTCACAGACGCTGACATCGCCGTTTGCGTAGACAACGCCGGTGAGTGTTCCCGCGCGGCACGGTACAACTTGTTTGCTTTGCTCCGCCGTTTGCGCTTTCGCATATTGCAACAGAGGCTCCACGGATGCGCCATACCGGCCTTCCTCACGGCTGGCCCATACGCCCTGCACGTGTCGATATAAATCCTTGTACTGCTCAAGCGAGGGCCCAACCAGAGACGGGTTCTTCCGGTCGCCACGGATCAACGCCAGATTATGATGCTCCATTGCGGGGCATCTCTCCACCAGATAAGAAGTCAACTCGCGAATCTGGCCCATGTTCTCCGATGTCGCCGTAGAGATAGAGTGAATGCGCAATCGCGGCTCTTCACGCTGCAGTTCGGCCAAGGCGTCGTACGTCTCCATCGCACGGGCGAACGCGTTCTTCATGCCGCGAAACCTGTCGTGATATTCAGGCATACCGTCCAGCGAAAACTCCACGGCGAACAGGTCTAGCGATGGTTCTTGAAATACCTCGCGCAAAGCGGCAACCGTCTTGTCCGTGAACGATCCATTTGTCGGAACATAAATCTGCTTCACTTGATTGTTCCTGATGAACATGCGGCAAATCTCGCCGAACTCCTTACGGAGGAAAGGCTCTCCTCCGGAAAGATTCAAATTTTCGATGCGACCCAGATCTTCGGAAAGACGGCGAAATTCGTCCAGTGTCAGGTCGTCTTTGCTGTTCAGACTGCGCCAGTAGAAACAATGCTCGCAGGTTTGATTACAAATGGAGTTGATGAAGAGAATCAGGAACGGCGGTCCATCGCTCTCACGTCCCGCATAGTTACCGACGTAGTTGCGCGTTGTGATCCGAGCGTGCCGGACGATGCGGTCCCAAAGCTTCACCGAGCCTAATTATAACGTTCCGAGGTTAACGGTAAGCTTGTTTCCGGGTGCGATTTTGTTTAATCACCACGTTTTTTCCTCCTTACCATTTCGGTGGTGATGGGGTCTTTGTAGCGAACCTGGCGAACGCTTTGGCGGATGATGGCCATGAAGTAGAGGTAATCCACTGCCTTGACTCATTTCGATTGACGCAAGGCACGGTTCAGCCTTCCCCGATGACGGTGCGCCCGAAAATCCGAATCCATACTTTGGCATCGCGGTGGGGCCCTACCTCGCCGCTCTTGACCTTCGCGACAGGTCTTCCTTTGTTGAAGGAAGAGAAACTTAGAAAAGTTCTCGAGCGGGATTTCGACGTGATTCACTGGCACAACGTGAGTCTTGTGGGCGGGCCTGGCGCTCTTGATTTAGGACGGGGCGTTAAGCTGTGTACGCTTCATGAATATTGGTTTACTTGTCCGACGCACATTCTCTTCCGCAATCGCGAACGCGCCTGCGTGGAACGAACCTGTATTACCTGTCAGCTTGCCTATCGAAAGCCACCTCAGCTTTGGCGATACACGCCGTTGCTGCGAAATGGAGCTAAAGCCATCGACCGCTTTCTCGCTCCCAGCCGTTTCGTTCAGAACGTATTTCGCAATGCACCGGAACCAATCGAATCGACAGTCCTGCCGCACTTCGTTCCGAGTGTTGACGGGCCGGATCATTCGCTGCCGGAAGAACGGTCGTATTTCTTATATGTGGGTCGGCTGGAAAAAGCAAAGGGGCTACACACTGTGATTCCTTGCTTTTTGAATGGCAGGCGTCGACTCGTGGTCGCGGGAGCGGGTTCTGAAGAGACGGAACTGCGCCGGTTGGCGAACGACTCTTCATCAGTCGAATTTCGAGGTCGCGTCCGACACTCCGACTTGCCGGACTTATACCGAGGGGCCATTGCCACCATAGTGCCCTCAATCTGTTACGAGACTTTCGGCTTGGTGATCGCCGAATCGCTCCAACATGGGACGCCCGTAATCGCCAGCAACTTCGGCGCGCTTCCGGAGATGATTGAAGCAACGGGCGGAGGCAAGGTATATCGAAGCCCAGAAGAATTCGAGTATTTACTGTGCGAGTTTGAGAGCCAGCTGGAATTCCCGCA
>CAXSIG010000504.1:0-4697 GCA_964237255.1 uncultured Bryobacteraceae bacterium | reverse complement strand
GCAAGGCCCTCGATCTGCGTTATATCGAATTCGGCCATATCGGCCTTGAACGCATCGCTGTGCACGTCCTGCGTAACGACTCCGGAATCGGTGTGCTCGCAGAAGCTAATAAGCGCAACTACATTCCGCGGCACCAAGCCGAAAAGCTTCAGGCTCTTGGCATGCGCAATCCAATGAGGCCAATAAATAGCAGCAGCGCCTTCTGTTCGAAGCCGGTACGTTCTGAGCTGATAGGTTCGCATAGGGTTAGCCTTCTAACACCTCAAAAGATGTGGATCAGCAGGAAGCCGGCAAGAAGCATCACCGCGCAGGTCACGCCATGCACGGAGAAGGCGGTCGCCTTTCGGCCTCCCGATGCTAAAACGTTGGACATGTCACCAAATGGGATGACGGCTAAGACTAATAGAAGAATCCCAACTGTCCGGCTATCTGTGGTCAGCATCAGTGTCAGCACCGCCAATCCACAAGCCACGTCCCGGATGCCCTTTAATCGAAGCCATGCCAAGGTATCAGCGTCGAGTGCGGGGGGTTTTAAACCAAGACTGCCCAGGATGCGCTTTGGAGCTGCGATATAGAAACAACCAATCACCAAGATCGCCAAAGAGACGAGGACAGCCAGAGAGAGCGGAAGGGCGGTGTGCATCATAAATGTAGTAACGCTTGTTAATCTAGCATTGCTATAAAAGATGAATAACTCAACAATGTGAGAATCCTCGCATTCGGAAGTTCTAGCAACGCTATCCTTTCTATACATGGTGCCGAACCGGATTGGAGAACGGAAGGTGCGGGACAGGGAGGCCCGCCGTGCGCGAATTATCAGTGCGGCGCGAAATATTGCTGAGCAGGAGGGTTGGCCAAACGTAACCGTTCGCCGGCTAGCGGACGAAATCTCCTACAGCCAGCCCGTCTTGTACTCCCATTTTGCGAATCGTGACGCGATCCTGGCCGCAGCCGCAATCGAGGGATTTCAAGAATTGGGCTTGGCTTTGGAGAGAGCACGCGAGCGAGCAAAACGTGGCAATGCAATCGAAACGGTTGCGAACGCATATTTGAATTTCGCTACAGCCTCGCCGGCGTTGTATGAAGCCATGTTCTCTCTTAGACTCAGCGTCCCTTTTGGGGAACCTGCGACTCCTCCAGAGTTGCATTTTGCGTTCTCCCAACTCTTGAAACTCTTCTCAGAACAGAACGCAAGGTCCGAGATCTTATCGGAATCGTTCTGGGCGAGTCTGCATGGCATAGCAGATTTGACGAGAACCAAGCGACTGCCGCCCAAACGACAGAAGGAACGCTTGCGGGCGCTTGTGGGAGTGTTCAGCTTAGCAATTGACGGGATAGGACCGGGAAGTCGGCTTCGGCCGCCTCCAACCAGTTGATCTTCTTCGCGTCGCCTTCAAAATCACGTCCTGTAGTTTCATCTTTCGCTCCACAGCCGTGGCGCTCATTGCTCCGGGTTTTACACTACGAAAAATGGTCGATTGTAACCAAATAGAAACTCTGATAGCATAATCAGGCTGATGGATCCAGCCTGGCTTCCGAACCGCCGAGATTTTCTTCGGCTTGCCTCGGCTCTTCCTCTCGCAAAATCAGCTTTATCCGCCACTTTCGCAGTTTCGCGTTCTCCTTACCTTCAGCGAGTTCTCGCGACGAGCGCGACTGTAATGTGGACAACTGTGCAAGCTGGAATGGGCACCGTTTCGATCACGGCCGCAGGCCAGACTCAGACGGTTAAAGCCACCCGAAAGTCATTCGATTCTTCCGACACCCGGCAGTCTTTCAGCTACTACCAATATCAAGCGGATCTTAGCGGTCTAAGTCCCGACACACCGTACACTTACTCGGTAGCGGTTGGTAACCAGACCCTGATAACCGATGCTTTCCGCACGGCCGGAGCGGGAAATCAGTTTTCGTTTTTAGTGTTCGGAGATAGCGGCGAAGCTACTCTTGAGCAGAACAGCCTAAAGAATTTGATGCAGGCCGAGCAGAATATCGCAATGGTGGTGCATACCGGCGATCTGGCTTACCCGGACGGTGATTACTCCCAATACGAAACCTTCTATTTCAACGCGTATGCGGCAATGATGCGGCGTTTGGCGTTTTTTCCGGTTCCCGGAAATCACGACAACTTCCGCAGCATGAAACCGTATCTGAACGTGACCGCTACTCCGAATTCCGCCGTGCCCGCGGGAGATGAGGGGCGGTATTACGCCTTCCATTGGGGCAATGTCCATTTCGCTATGCTGGACACGAATTTGTTGGGAACCGATCGCGCCGCTTCCATGCTTGCCTGGCTCGATCAGGACTTGGCTAAGGCGACTAAATTCTGGCGCGTGGTTGTTGCGCACCATCCGGCTTACCCCACCGGCGAGCATATTGACGATCCTCTCTGCCTTCTTTCCCACCAGACCTTGAACGCAATCCTGGAATGGCACGGCGTTCAGATGGTGCTTTCCGGACACGAGCACGGGTTTGAACGAACTTTCCCGTTGATCAATGATCTACAGGCGCGAGTAGGTGAAGGCACAACCTACATCATTTCAGGCGGAGGCGGAGCCGATCTGCATACCATGTCCAAGCTGCCGAAGACGGCGGTTGCGATTCCCGCTTTTCACTACACGCGAGTGGACGTGGATGGCGGATCGCTGACGCTGCGCGCAATCGGAGTCATGGGGCAGGAGCTTGATCGCGTGACCTTGCAGCCCAAGCCAACAGTTACCTCAGTATCCGGTACAAAGGGTCTGTCAATCGGAATAGCGTCCGGCGGTATTATTTCCATTTTCGGTTTTAACTTAGGCTTGGAGACCGTTTCGCATACTGAGTTGCCTTTGCCCAAGCAGGCGGCGGGCGTCAGCGTGCGAATCGGCAATGAGACGGCGCCAATCGTTTTCGCCTCCGCCAACCAAATTAACTGCCAGGTTCCGTTCGATCTCGTTGGGAATGAGACAGTATCCGTTACTACGGCGAACGGGACAGCCACTGCGAAGGTAGTGGTGAAAAACGTCGCGCCTTCTATCGTGACGTTGACTTATCTGGATAATGTTGTTTCCGAATCGAACGCCGCTCCTACCGGCTCAGAAGTTGTTGCGTACATGACGGGACTCGGCAAAGTGACTGGGACGGCTGTAGCCGGCGAAGTTCCTTCCGGTGGTAATCTAGTCGCCGCGCCGGTATCCGTCGCTTTGGGGGATGTCGTAATTGCCCCGGATTACGCTGGATTGTCTTCAACTTTTGCAGGGCTGTATCAAGTCAATTTCAGAATCCCCGAATCCACCGCGCCCGGGTCAAGTTCCCTGGTGATTGGGACGGCGGGCACCACCAGTCCTCCATTTAGTCTCTTTGTCGCACAGCCTTCGGCTTCGTAGTTTAAACACTTTCCTCGCTTAAACTTGAGGAAGAGAGCCGCCATGGAATTGTCAGTCAACGGCACCAAACGCGAAATTCGTAGTCACCCCGAACGTCCACTTCTCTTTGTGCTCCGTGATGAACTGGATCTAACCGGCGCGAAGTACGGCTGTGGGGAAGGGCAGTGCGGTGCGTGCACTGTGCTCCTGGACGGAATAGCTGTCCGGTCCTGCCTCACGCCGGCCAACGCGGCTCAAGGCAAAGAAGTTACTACTGTCGAAGCACTGGAACGCGATGGCAAATTGCATCCGGTACAGCAAGCGTTCATCGATCAAGACGCTTACCAATGCGGGTATTGCACCGCGGGTATGATTATGAGTTCCGTCGGTCTTCTTAACAAGAAACCGCACCCCACCACAGCCGAAATCAAGTCGGGATTGCAGGGCAACATCTGCCGGTGCGGAACCTACCCTCGTATTGTGGAAGCGGTTCGAAAGGCGGCGCAATATGCCCGTGGATGATGTTGAATTAGAACGGTACGAACTCCGCGCCGGCCCCACATACTACTTCACGCCCGACCGCCGGGACTTCCTCAAGACACTCGGTGGAGGACTCTTCGTCCTCCTGGTTCTTTCGGCCGACACCGCCAAAGCCCAGCGCGGGCGACGGGGTGCGGAAGTTTCGCAAGACCTGGCTTCGTGGCTCCATATCTCGGAATCCGGCGTCATCACCGTTTATACCGGGAAAGCCGAGGTCGGCCAGAACATCCGTACCTCTCTGACCCAGGCCGTCGCCGAAGAACTGAAGGTCAATCCTACACAGATCCAAATGATTATGGGTGATACGCAGCTCACGCCCTATGACATGGGGACGTTCGGAAGCCGCACCACGCCCACCATAGCCCCGCAGCTTCACAAGGTCGGAGCGATGGCGCGCGAAATGTTGCTTGAGCTTGCTGCCGAGCGATGGTCCACCGACCGCGCCACCTTGGTCCTCGATAACGGAACCATCCGCAACCCTGCGCAAGCCAAATCCGCGACCTTTGGAGAACTTACACATGGTCGCAAGCTTTCGAAGACGATAGCTGCAGATGCCCCGGTCACACCGGCCGCGAAATGGACCGTCGCCGGCCACGACCTTCACAAGGTCAACGGCCGTTCCATCGTCACCGGCAAGGAGAAATACACTTCGGACATGGTGCTTCCCGGGATGATGTACGGGCGCGTTGTCCGCCCTCCCGCCTTTCGCTCTACGCTTATCTCCGCCGACCTTCAGGCCGTGCAACAAATGCCGGGCGTGGTCGCTGTCAAAGACCAGGAGTTCTTAGGTGTAGCGTGCGACGATTCGGACAAGCT
>CAXSIG010000503.1:0-4723 GCA_964237255.1 uncultured Bryobacteraceae bacterium | reverse complement strand
TTCGGGGCGGCGCGGTGGGAGGAGTGGCGCTTGCCTTCGGGGGTAACGGGGCCTCGGGAAAGAGCGCCGTTGCGGCGGGAGGCGGCGATTTGTGCGGGGGTGCGGCGTCGGTAGAGCATGTGTTCCGGTTTTATGTAAGCACGCTTGAGATGAGTTTTCGGGGGCGGATGTCCACAAGTTGTTGAGAGTAAAGGTAAAAATAATCTTGTAATTGGGGGCAACCGGCAGATGCCTGGTAGTTGTTTCGTTGAGCCTTCTCCGGTAAGGACATAGCAGCCCAGAGTCTTTAAAATCTGTAAAGCAACACTTTGCTCGATGCTGCGCACATCGGTCTTCGGTTGGCCGGTCCAAACAAAGCTACCGGTTGGGCAACGCTTGCTGAAATGGGTTCCAGAACTTGTATTCTTGTAGAGTTCTCTCTGGATTCAGATCAACGCTAAGGGCGATAACACTGATTAGAAGTTCAGCACCATGAATAAGAGGGCAAATAGGCTTATTTTTGATACGAGCGCGGTAAACGCCTTGGCTGACGATCCAGAAAGCGGTGTCGTCTTAGCCGGTCTTCGGTGTGCGCACTTGGTTGGGGTCACCGAGAGCGTTATCGCTGAGATCGCGGCGAACTCAAGTGAAATCCGGCGGATAGAATTACTTGGAATTGCCGAGCGACTACTGAAGTTCGGTATGTGTCTTCTTCCTTTTCACGTCATCGTAGAAGAGCAAGCAAACGCGTACCTAGCGAACCACCGCGATTATGACTGGAGAGATGTAAATGTTCGATTTTGTGAAGCAGAGGGCGAAGTAGTCCGGCAAAAGATTATCCATCAAATCAGTACGGAAACACTGGAAACCCAGCGTAAGTGGGATAAAGAATTCAACGAACTTTTCTCTGGTGCAAAGCAAGCTATCCAGAGAGTATTTGAGGTAAGGCCCGCAATGCGACCATCACTTACGGAGCTTTGTAAGCAACTCTTGGGAGCAGGTGGAGCCTATCGTGAGATGGCCATCAACATTTTTGAGCGGCGCACGGGTACTCGGCTAAGCCAAGAGAATATCCACGACTTCGTCGATCGCTGCCCTCCGTTCAAATCTCTGCTTATAGCAATTTGCTTCACTCAATATGATCGGTGTTTCCGTGACGTGCGGCACGCATCGCTCGGGAAGGCCGGGAGGGTGGACATGTTCTCCGCAGTCTACCTGCCGTATTGTGGAGTGTTTGTTACGAATGACGAAGGTCAGCACAAAGCCATGAAAAGTGTTACCGAGATGACCGGCGGGCAAACGGAAGTGCTCATATATGGGGAATTCCGGGAAAGGCTATTCGGGATTTAGATAGCAGCGCATTAACTTCACTCAACAGAGTCTTCCGCCCGAAGCCAACAGCCGAGAACCGGACGCAGGGACAGGTCTGGTCGCATCGCGATATCGGGCGCGAGCGACTCGCTTTGTCATTCACCACTCAGGCTACTTCAGGAAGGGCGCGAATCGCGGGGCGACGTCTTCCCTGACATAACGGTATATTTCTGCGATGTCATACCGAGTCAGCTCAAGAGGGTCGCGACTGCTCGATTTATCGATCGGATCACCAAACGTCAATATCGGTGTCTTGCCCTCCAGCTTCACTTTGCCCTTGGCCGAAAGTGGCCAATTTAGTTCCATGCCATTGTCAAAGTCCGTCCTCGTGTAGCCCAGTGGCTCAATATAAAAGCTGGTATCCGTACTTCGGCCCGCCGGAACCCGATGCTTGTCGATATTGCCGAGTTCATTCACTTGCCACAGGGGGTGCTTCCTGTAATCTGCGCCGCGCTTATATGGCTGAAGTTCCCTGATGATCAGGACAGCGTCGGGCGGTATGCCTTTGACGCGCTTCAGGAACATTGCCTCGCTATTCGCACCATCGCTTTCATAGATCGGAAACATCGTGTCCCGACCAGGATCACCGCCGCCTGAAAGACATAGCTGCCAGGCGAGTTGGTCAAGCCCGGAACGCAGATTGTAAACAAAATCGCCGAGGCCTAACAGGATGTCCCCCTCAAGTTTGGCGAATTCGACCCGCACGATGAGCCGGCCATTCTTGATATCTTCCCGGCAAGTTGCGGTAAACAGATCCGTCCGCTTGCAATGGGCGACGACCAATGAGTCGAACTCCATAACATGCTTGTACGCCCTGCCTATCTTCATCGTCAGGTGCTCAGCACCTTGAGCAGAAATACCCATAGATGCATGATTGCAGAGCGACGCCGCCCTCAACGATCACCCGAGCAAACAATGTGTAGCAGCAACGCCACCTGCCGTTTCGGTGTGGTCGATCCAGTAGTTGGGCCGACTTTGGAACGACAAGTCGGCGTCGCAACCGTGATGTAGTTTTCCTGAGCAATTTCTCCCAGAACGGCAGTTTTAGCGTTGGCAACCAGTATTCCTTCTTTGATCGTGTACACATCATCGTGGAACCGCACCGGAAGACTCGTCTAGTTCCGTCGGAAAGAACGACGCGACCATAGCAGGTGATATCGCTGAACGAACTCATTCCTCTCTGTACTGTGAAAGTTCTGGAATAGGCGTCGAGCAAAGTAAAACGCGGATGTAGGAAAATCACGGCAGTGGTCTAGTGCAAAGTAGATTACTACCCTTGTGCATCGATATGAGTTGGCGTTTTCGAACATCGTTCAAGGTCATACCCGGCGTCAGGATCAATCTGACCAACCGAGGATTTAGCACGACAATCGGCGTAGCGCCTTTCAGTGTCAACATCGGACCGCACGGAACGCACGCTAACATTTCTATCCCCGGTACTGGTCTTTCGAACCGTATTCGACTTGACCATCCGAACGACGGTCGCGAAGATTCAGCCCCGCCTCCATACATTTCGCCGCCTTCCACTCTTGGCGAAAAGGAAGAGATTCGAAGCGCAAGCACTCATCTGATGAATAGTCCCGCGCTGGAAGAACTGCGCAGGATTCTCACCGAAGCTAACACTGAACGCAGCGCAATCGAGACCGAGCTTTCCGGTGCTGAAGCGGCGCACGATACCTCATCAAACCGCTTTCGCCGATGGCACGATGGTTTTCTCTTCAAGCGCGTTTTTAAGGCCGCATTCCAAAAGCGACGAGAAGAGTTTGAGTTGGCCACCGCAAAGCGCGACGAACTTCGCGAGCAGTTGCAACTAACGACAGTCGCTATGGAGATGCACCTTGAAGGCAAAGCCGCCGATGCGTATTTCCAATTGCGCGATGCCGCAGATATGCTTAGCGAATGTCAGTCGATTTGGGACATTCTTTCGCGTCAAGCGGTGAACCGATTCGTTACCCGTTCCGCTGCGTCTGAGTCCCTGGATCGCGAGTTGGTCAAGTTCGGCTTGGAAAAATCCGATCTCGTTACTTGGGAAGAGCGCGTTCCACTACTCCGGAACAAGAACGGGGGCGACATGTATATTTACCCCGGTTTTATTCTGTACCACGCTTCGCGGCGATCCTTTGCGTTGATCGACTTGAAGGAGGTCAGGGTGGTTTACCGCCTATCAGCGTTTATTGAAACAGGCAGCTATCCGGTCGAATCGAAAGTTCAAGAATACGTTTGGGAAAAGTCTAATAAAGACGGAAGTCCCGACAGACGCTTTGCACAAAATCGGCAGTTCCCGGTTTTACAGTATGGCCAATTAGAATTCAGCAGTCAGAGCGGACTTCACGAGCAGTGCCAGTTTTCCGACATTCAGAAGGCGTCGGAATTTGCGAGGGCGTGGGCACGGCTCACGAAGGATCTCACAGACGTCGAGAGATGAGACTCAGTCGAACCCCGGCTTGGTGATAGCCTGTGCCTGTGAGATGCCTGTGGCTTATTCTTTTGGCGCATTCTCTTTTATTGGCGGAAGGCAAAGACTTCCAAGGCATCGTTGTTGATCAGAACGGCGGTCCTATGCCTGAGGTATGCCTCGACCACTACGGAGCGACGTACTGCAACGTAATGACGGACGGCATGGGGCGCTTTGAGATTGGAAGTAAGTCGCCTGGTGTTGTTTTTCGAAAGCGTGGGTACGCTCCTCAGCTTGTGAAACTACCGCAATCCGAAAATCTTCAAGTGACCATGGCCCAGGCGGAATCTTCCTGGCCGGTTTGTGAGCAACGTGCTCTCATCGGTTGTCGCGGCCTTTTCTGCTTCGCAAACCTAAAGGGCGTGCGAACACCGAAACCGAGCACTGACATTGATTACTCGATGACTTCTTACACAGCACACGTGGGAAAGATTCGGGCGTCTATCGTGCACGGCGAAGGTGCGATGTGGACACTGGGCCTGCCGAGTGATCGCGATGTTTGGGATTCTATTGAATACTTTGAGCGAGACTACTTCGATAGCTCAGGCCAGCGAGTGATTGATGCGCGAGGAAGCAAGTCCGACGGCACCCATTGGCGTTACCTCGGGACCATCGGCGAGAGTGCGTCCTACCAAAACGTGAAGGCTACGGAGGTCATGCGCGTCCTGGACCAAGTCTTAGATAGCGTATGCTTTCGATTGCCATAGGTGTAAATTATCGGATTTTGGGGCTACACGGATCCGGTAAGCATTCCGGTTGAAAGCCAAACAAGCTGCCCTGTGGTGCCAAATTCGTTACCATAGCAACTGTCGTCAAGCATGATCGAGCTTCGGGGCTACATCGACGAGAAAGGGAATCAACGTTTTGCCGACTGGTTGGAGCAACTGGATGCAGCGCAGCAGCCAAAGTTACGATTGC
>CAXSIG010000502.1:0-4725 GCA_964237255.1 uncultured Bryobacteraceae bacterium | reverse complement strand
GCGACATTCAAGCGAACACCGTTGTGCGAATAACGCTTGAAGCCGGTCGCTTCCACCGCCACGTCATAAAGCCCGACAGGCAGTTGAGGAAGCGCGTACGTTCCGGCATCGCTGGAGCGCGTCTTATAAGGGATAGCGGTAGCCGTATTGGTGGCCGTAACACTCGCCTGAGAAACACTGGCACCTGAAGCGTCAGTTACGCGACCTGTAATAGTGCCCAAGGTTGTTTGTGCCATCGAGGCGCCTACAACAACCAAGAGGCCGGCAAGAAAACGAAGCATGAGGAATTCATCAATTTTACCGTTGTTGGGATTTGAAGACCCTGGGTCGTTCCCCAACGGCGATATTGGACAGAACGGTGGGACTCGGGTATCGGGTTTGGGTGTTGTTTGGTCAGCATTTCTCGGGTTCCCAATTGCGGGAGAAGTCCAATAGCTATTCAGGATTCTCGGGTTCCCACTGACTGTTTTCATTTTTGTCGGGTATCCCGAGCCGGACGAACTCGGGGACGGTGAATTCGGGTAAGCATGCTCGATGGCTTAGATGTGGCAAGGGTTGACATTGCGTTTGCGGCGATTTTGGGCCGAACTGCGTTATGTTCAGGGGTGGGGCGACCGCGGGAACGAGCGCCTTCTTGTCGGCTACCAGCGATTTGCGCTTCTGTTGGATTACGGGGCATTGCGACTACATTGTCGGGGTTGGGAAGACGCGAAAATGGGGAAGATGGCGGTTTGATTAGAGATTGCATGCGCAATTAAAGTTGTGGCGTCTGTGATCGTCTGTTGAGTGCCGTCCTATAAGCTTTCTGTTAGGAGCACAGTAGCGAGAAAAAAGCCGGAAACGCCGAATCCGCTAACTCCGCCAGTTCCATTTCGAATGAATGTCTCCGGATTATCGCAGGGACCTTTTTCCGCAAGCCTAGCAAGCGTTCCAGCCGCATTTCCGATTCGCCTGAAAACTTGTCAAGGAGCGCGTGCGGATTAATGTTTTTTCATGAATACCACTTGATGTAGTATTAGGTCAAGAGAGCCGATTTCTTGCCTTTACACTGGCCTTCAGATGCCGCAACCTTCCCGCTTAAACCTTCCCCCGCTCGATCTGGGCGGCGAGTCGATCGGCCAGCGCATCACGCGAATCAGGAAGGAACGCGGCTATACCCAGATCGAACTCGCCGAGAAGATCGGGCTGATCCAGTTCATCGTGTCCGCTCTCGAACGCGACGAACGCAAGCTATCCGCCGATATGGCCGTCCGCTTCGCCCAAGCCCTCAACGTCAGTTTGGATGAACTGCTCGGACCGGCCAAAGAGAAACCAGCGAAAGAGAGGAAAAAGAATAGAAAGGTGCTGCGGAGACTCGAACAGATTCAGGCTCTGCCCATTCCCCAACAACAAACCGTCCTCAAAACTATCGACGCTATGCTGAGGGGTTTGAAAACCGCCAGTTAGAACGACTAACGGTCCTTTCTTAAAAGATCGACATTGGCAACGTTCACAGTAGCGAGTGGTGCCTTCACAACAAAAGTTCCCGGTGCAATAAACTTCACAGTGTGAGCGGATGATTGATCCCTCTCGGCCGTGCGGTCGACTTGAAACAAAACCGTTATGTGGATTTGTCGCGCCGAGCAATTGGAAGTAAATTTGACAGTCTTGGCCAGCAGATTCGCAGAGCCAGCAAAGAGCCTCGGAGAATTAACGATTGACACGTTCGTAACTGTTCCATCTCGTTCTAACTGAAAAGTCAAATCGATCTTTCCATCCACGCCAGCCATGCGCGCCAAGGGAGGGTACACCGGAACCGGTAATTCACTTATACAGGTGAGCTCATTGCCGAGCACGATCCTCCCTACGATGAACAGCATCTATGCCGCTTTGCGCGATACAACAAGAGAATGGAGTCTCATCGGTTCGAGGCCGCATTGACGGTCTTCGCACAGTTAGTGTAAACGTGGTCATCGTTGAGCTTGCCGTTCTGGAAATTGCCGTTATCCGCGCGGAATCCCGGGGCCGACAAAAGGTGAGCCAGTTCGTGAAGCAGAACAAATACTCCCGCGCGTTGACTTCCCGGAGTTATACCTGAAATTTGGCGATTATAAACATCGCCCGAACTGCGAGGCGCGAGGATGAAAAAACCGACCCTTGGACGTTGACCACGATTGCCAATCCATTAACTCCACTTCCAGTGTTAGCGTTGTTTACAAAGCCTGGTTGACCAGTGACGGTAGCGAACCCGATGGTCGGAATGTTGTTGCCGCTTGAGTCTTGACCGCCCGATTCTAGACCCTGAACAACATCACCGAGCCCGCCTGGGTAAGATTGTGAGAAGTCTGGCGCGCCAGTCAGCCAACTATTGCAATCAGAATCTATATTGCCCTTGATGAAATCGAGAAGTCCAAAAATCTGTCTCTCCCGACCGCCACTACTTCCGACATCGCTAAACCCAATCCTCCAACGGTTTGCGGTGCGTTCCGATTTGGGTTAGACCCTGCCTGTCCTGGTCTTTGCTGACCTTGGTCCACATTGACTGGGTCTACATCTGCACAAACCGTGACACTTGTTCCCGTATCGGGATCACAGGTGAACAGCCCTCGCGGGTCTCTGTGATTAGTCGGGTCGTTTCCAACATACGAATACCGATTCCATGATCCCGGATCCGTTGTACCCGCGCTATTGATATACGGGTCGGCGGACATAAACCTTCCATACCCTGAGTTGTAGAACCGTTGATCCGCATAACTCAGTCCGGTATTGGTATCCGACCAATACGTCGCAAACCCGGTCTGCCCCGTTTCCGCGGTACTCGTCGCCGCGGACCCGTCCCCATAGGGCAGATAACGCTGCCCGTCGGCCATGAGTCGACTCTCCACTACTTCATGTACAGATCCGCGGACATATTAATAAACCCTCCATACCCGAGTTATACATCGTTGATCCAGATTTCCAGTAGCCGTTTACTAGCCTTCCATTTACCGGTTCTCGGAACCGGGACCGTACATCTCCAAGAACAAGCTAACATCACCCTCGTCCATTCCGATGACCGCGATTTCATTGCCGCCGCTGTCAAGAAGCCAGAACCAATCATAATATCCGGGCGCGAGTTTCTCCTTACGACGCTGCGCAACGAGAAAACCTCGATATTTACCTTTAGGCACAACCGAAAACTGCAGGGCTGTCCCTATTAGAAAAGCGCTTTTCGTCTTCAAATCAAAACGAACTATTGCCGAAGTAGTGGCGGCGAAGTCGACTAGAAAGTAAACCAACGAGCAGTCCGGAGAGAGATGCGGACTGTGCTGAGAATAAAATTTCCGGTCGCCGAGTTCCGTGGTACCGTCGACGATAAGCTTCGGAGCCGTTGTTCCCGTAGTTGAAGCCGTCCAAAGTTGACTTGTGGTAGTCAGAGCCCCGATCTTAGGTGCATTAAGATCTAGTACCTGGACGCCTTCTCGAGCGAAAACAATTATCTTTCCATCGGCCGATAGACTTGGGTCGTAGTCTTTGCCCACGCTTGTTATCTGATCAGTGATTCCCGCTTTGTCGGAAAAGAATATGTCACCGTGCCTTTCGGTCGCAATCTGAGCGAGCCCTTGCAAAGCTATCGAGCAGGAGATGCCCGTGAGTAGCATCGTTTGGAATAATAAAGAAGAGAGCCAACGATTGCGGACTATTTTAAACGGCGTGCTCATAATTTACTTTATATAACCATTGAGTTTTAGACAGTCGATTCGAGAATCAACCCCGCCGATTACAGCTTGAACCCTAGCGCCATAACCGTTGTTGGTTGAACTGCCCTTTGGATCGAATCCAGCATTTGCGACAGCCTGGAAAATAGTAGATGCCGAATTTCTGTTTGCAATCCCATCCTGGATAATGAACCCGTATTTTGAGTCCAATGCTGCATTGGCGGAAGCAGACCATGACCCAAAGCAGGCCCAATTCGGGTTTGTTCCTCCTCCACAAGTAATTGCTCCGGTCCAACCCGGATTTGATCTGCTAAATGGCGCCTCTTTAAAAAAATTAGAATTATTTGAAGCTGCGCTGGAACTTCCGTAGCCGGACTCTTCAGCCGACCAGCCCAAAAGCCAATCCACGGGAATTCCGTACTGAGAACTTAGCGTAGTTGCATTCTGATAGTTGTGTTTTAAGAACCACAAATTGGCATCCTCACGTTGTCCGCCGCCGCCGTTGTTGCATTCAGGGTAAGCGCTTGAGAAAGTAGGCCCTTGTGGCTTGTGCTTTTCGCCTGGACCAGGATCGAGTCCAGGATCAGGACTCTCGTCATCTTCTTCGTCGTCAGTGCTGGTACCGTAACGGTCGGTGTGGTTAAAAGGGTCGCCTAGCACATAGGTGTATTTGTTCCAGCTTTTGGGCCTGCTTGGATCATTAATTCCGGAAGCGCTGGCGCGATACGGATCCGCAGTCATAAACCGTCCATACCCTGAGTTGTAGAACCGTTGATCCGCATAACTCAGTCCGGTATTGGTATCCGACCAATACGTCGCAAACCCGGTCTGCCCCGTTTCCGCGGTACTCGTCGCCGCGGACCCGTCCCCATAGGGCAGATAACGCTGCCCCGTCCCGCCACCGCCAACTCCCACGCCCGTCGCTACCACGCTTCCCACACGGTCCGTCACCACCGGACTTCCTTTCTGCCGGATCACGCGCCCCGCCCACTTTAACTCCGTTTGCGAGCAGCTCGGCGTCGATCCGAACGATTGCGCGTAGCACATC
>CAXSIG010000501.1:0-4728 GCA_964237255.1 uncultured Bryobacteraceae bacterium | reverse complement strand
TCGAATCCGAACACGAACCTAAATAGCACTTTGTTCGGAACGGTTAATGGCCAAGCCAATCAGCCACGCCAAATGCAGTTCGCGCTGAAGCTTTACTTCTGAGGTTTATCGCGGACAGCAACCGCCGTACGGGTGGGACCGGATGGGACTCGCTTAAGTGCGCGGGCGGTTCCGTCGTTCCCTTACCCGCGCCGTCGCCTACAGGCGCCCGACTCTACTGCCGCACTAAGCTTTCTTCGCCGCCGGTTTGCCGGCTGCCGCGCCTGCGCCCATCTTGTCCATCTCGTTGAAGTACACCTTACGGTCCTGCTCCATCGCGATGTTCGAGAGAATGACGCCGGTCGAATCCGCCAATCCAACTTCAACGTCGGCGCGCGGCTTCGCCCCTGTCTTCACACATTCGAAGAACTTGTCGAACTGTATGTCCACCGGGTTACGACCCTCTTCCGGTATCAGCACGCCCTTGCTGTACAGATAACGGCGCGCAAACTTCATTTCGCTGGTTAGGAAGCTGTCGCCGGAATTATTTTGGTCGCGATCCAGCAGGATCGGCACGCCCTTTTGCGATCCGGCGGCCACCATGGTCGCGCCAGCCACGTGATTTTCTTTTACCGCGCCGGCGGCGGTGACCGTCGGGGGAGGGGTTGGTTCGCGGAACCACGTTGCCATAGCCGGATTGTTATCATCCCCAACTGTGATCTCAACCGAGCCCGCGGTACCCATGATCCACTCGCCGAACTCGGTCCGCGTCGAATTGAAATACGGCAGGTGGGAATTGGTCGAAATATAGCTGCAGATCATTTTCTTCGCGCCCTTGCCATCGGCGCGCGCCGGGTACTTGTAGATCATCTGGATGTTGTCCATGATGTCGCGGCCGTCAAAGATGAAACTGTGGTCGCCCACGCCGATCACGTACTCAGGAGCGCTACCGAACATCCAATCGGCGACATCGAGTTGATGGGAAGCCAACTCGCCCGCCATGCCCGCTGAATATTCTTTGAACAGTCGCCAATTCTTCATTCTCTGTTCCGCTGGATCCGCATACGGAGTCATCTTCCAGCCAGGGTTGCGATGCCATTGCGCCTGAATGTGCGTTACTTCGCCCAGGATGCCCTTATCGACCATATCCTTCACGGCTTGGTAAAACCGGCTGTACCGCCGCTGTAAACCGACTTGCAGGATCTGCTTCGGGTGCTCCTTGGCGAGGGCCCGCAACTGGTGAACTTCTTCCGGCTTGAACACCATGCTCTTTTCGCAGAAGGTGTGCTTGCCCGCCATGAGCGAATCCCGCGTGATGGGGAAATGGAGGTAGAGCGGCGTCGCGATCAAGACCGCGTCGACATCTTTGCGGTCTAACATCTCGCGGTAGTCTTTGAACTTCGCGGGGTTGGTGCCGAGGGTTTCGGCCCCGCGATCCAAGTGTCCCTGATCGATATCGCAAAGAGCGGTGCAACGCCCGGTATCGATATTCTTCAGGTGCTTCGTGTGATACCAACCGCGAGCGCCCACGCCGATAATGCCGTACTGCACCGTATCGTTCGCGGCTTTCACTTTCTGGATCCAGGGCGCGCCTTCCACAAGTTTCGAGGAACCGGCGGCAACGGTTGCGCCTGCGCCGGCAAGCTTCAAAGCGTTACGGCGTGTCAAATCTGGCTGTTCGGGCATTTGGAGATTAGTCTATGACGTTCGGAGGCGCGGGTGCAAACGGGAACCTGCCAACATGCCTGAAATGTGTGTCAATACCCGCATTCGTCATTTGTGGTTGCGTGCTTTCCTACGCTCGAAAAAAAGCGGCTTGGAATCTTGGGAAATCACCTATAATTCGCTGGTGCGGCAGCTCAAAATATTTCTAAGCCACATCACGGTGGAATCCAGATTAGCCGATCTCATCAAAAGGCATCTTGTTCGGGACTTCATCGGGCTTGTCGATGTATTCGAGTCGTCAGACCGTCTCAGCATTCCGGCGGGAGCGAAATGGCTCACCGAAGTGATGGACGGGCTGAAATCCGCTGACATCCATCTGATTCTTTGTAGCCGGGACGCCACATCACGTCCTTGGATCCAGTTCGAGGCCGGCGCCGCCCACCTCCGTGGCATACCAATTGTTCCTTTGTGTCACGCCGGCTTAACGTGCGCACAACTACCGGTTCCTTTGAGCGAGTACGAAGGCATTCAGGCGTCGGACCCGGACGGTCTGGCTTCCCTCTACCGTGTCATCGCGACGGCGCTTGGAGCAAGCATTCCGGAAATCGATTTCCGTGCTTTCGCGAACGAGGTTGCTGTCTTCGAAGCCGAATACAGGAGGGAGAAAGATCTAACAGCTCCGAAGATTTCCCTCGAAACGGTAGTCGAACGGATACGAGACCCGAAAGCTCTTTGCATCTCCAGTCCCCAATTCAGAAAGTTGGGGTTTGAAAATCAGTTGGAGACTGTGTTGAGCGCGTTTCCCGCGGTGGTGCCGCACCAGAAAGTTCTTTCATCGAGTGAGCTGCGGGCGGCGGTAGCAAGCGATCAGAACTACGATATCGTGCATATCGCGGCTTTCATTTGCCCACGTTCCGGCACGCTCTATTTCAGCGATGTAGACCTTGATACCGGTGAAAGCGCGCTGCCGGATGCTGACTTTCTGAGCGCCGACGCACTCGCGAATCTCCTGCAAATGGCGCGCGCCAAGCTTGTCGTAATAGGCAGTTGCGATTCGATTGCCCTCGGCGCAACGCTCGTAAACATCTGCCACGTCGTAGCGGCTCGTGACATGGTCAGTCCTAAGATGATGGCGGCTTGGGTCGAGGCATTTTACGCTAAGCTGCCCCAGCGTTCGCTCTCTGAGGCTCTCGAGTTTGCGCTGAAAGTCAGCGGAGCGCCAATGCGTTTTTACGGGCGGCAGGTTGCCAAAGTCGATCTCCTATTTATGCAGGAGTCTCCTCAGCTCGCTGCATTAGTGAGTTTCTGAGAACGTCAGTGACGCGTGTAAAGCAGGCGTTTCGCCTGTCTTCCGCAATGCAATAGAAGCGAAGCGACGCAAACAGGCGGAAACGCCTGTTCTACAACGAGAGCCCAGCGCATTTGACTGTCTTTTAATAAGCCGTTCAACGCTTCATCGAACAGTGAGTGCTAAGGTCCGAGCGTTTCACGTACAACACCGCTCAGTGCCGCTTGACTTTGATGTCCCGGTGCAAATATAGTCTCTTGCAAGTCATCGAGTTTCTTTGAAACCCAGTAGGTGAAGGAGCGTTATGCAGGGGAATCGAACGTCTTTTCGTATCTTGATTGCGGTTTTGCTGGCCGCCGTCGCGCCACAGTTCCACGCCACCGCCCAGGTCGGAAGCGCAACCATTACGGGCACTGTTACGGATCCGACCGGAGCCCCTGTGGCCAATGTCAAAATCGTCGTTCGCGAAACGGATCAGAACTTTGATTCGCTTTCCGAAACCAACTCCGCAGGCCTGTATCGCGTGCAGTCGTTGCAGCCGGGAAATTATCAAGTGTCCTTCGAGGCCGTCGGATTCAAGCGCTTGGTCCAACGCGGACTGCAACTCAAGGTAGGTGATACGCTCCCGGTCGATGGACACTTGGAACTTGGCAATGTCAGTGAACAGGTACAGGTCACCGGCCAAGCGGCGATTCTTGAAACGGAGACGTCTTCCACCAGCACCGTCACCGAAGGCGATTTCCTTTATAAGCTCCCGCTCTATCAACGCTACGTTCTGAACACCCTGAATATCACGCCAAACGTTTCCCTGAACGGATATGCGTACGGCGGGTCGCTCGGCGGGTTTAACGTATCCGGGCAGCGCTCCACGGGTACTACCGTATTCGAAGACGGTACGTTCGGGAATGATCCCCAATCCAGCACCGGCACCGATATCAAGCCTATCGAAAACTCGGTCCAGGAGATTCAGGTAGTCACCGGGACGCTTCCCGCCGAGTACGGGCACACCACGGGCGGTATTGTCACGGTCGCGAAGAAGGGCGGTACGAACGAGCTGCACGGTACCGCGTCGGATTACGGACGCACCAGGCGTATGGCGCATCGCCAGTTCTTTAACTTGTATAAGACGTCGGACCCGCAACCGGGAGCGCCCGATGGCGTACCCGCGTGGTTCATGGAGCTCGATGCCAGTCTTTCCGGCCCGATTGTCATCCCAAAGCTTTACAACGGCAAGAACAAAAGCTTTTTCTTCTTTGGATATCAGAAGCTGATTGAAAAGAAGAGCGCCGCTTTCACCAGTCAAACGCCGACACCGGAATTGCTCAACGGCGATTTCAGTTTCGGGGGGCTCGGCCTTCCCCTGTATGACCCAGCAACCACGCGCCAGCTTGCTGACGGCACCTGGACCCGAGATCCGTTTCCCTCTCCCGTTATTCCAGTGAGCCGCATGGACCCGGTCTACCGTAAGCTGCTTTCCTATAATCCTTGGGTTGCGCCAAACACGCCGGGCTCGCTGACCTCCACCGGCCCGATCAGTAACTATACGTGGGCCTCTAAATCACGCACGTTCTTTAGCGATTATTCGGGCCGCGTGGATCATCAGTTCAATCCGAACCTGAAAGCATACGGCAGCTACACGTTCAATGGGCAAAGCGGCTTCCAGCGGCCCACCAGCATCGCGATTCCCGATTTCGATGGCGCAAACGGATACTACGCGCCGTTCGCCCAGCAGAACGGGTCGGCGGGCGTGACGAAAATTTTCAGCCCAACTACGGTGAATGATCTGCGCGTCGGTT
>CAXSIG010000500.1:3672-4731 GCA_964237255.1 uncultured Bryobacteraceae bacterium | reverse complement strand
GCTCAACAGATTGCGAAGGCGCAATGGGGCGCTGTCGCGAGTGGGAAGCGGCATCCGGGCGAACTCGGGAATCCATTTCGAAACCGGATCTTCGAGCGAAAGCTTGCCCTCGTCACGCAATTTGAGAATCGCTAACGCAGTAAAACTTTTGGTCATCGATGCGATGCGGAAGACGGTATCCGCGGTTACGGGCGCGCTTGTCGTTCGGTTTTGTACGCCGGTTGTACCGACATGCGCGAGCTTGTTATCGATGACCACTCCCCACACCATGCCAGTGATTTTGCGGTTCTCCGCGAAACGGCGAAAGATGGTGTCTACTTCGGGCATTGCCGATTGGAGCTTGTCGACTCGTTGTGCGTCCGTGAAGCGCGCCGGAGGATAGTTGGTGTCGGCCAACAGGAAAACCGCAACGAAGGACAGTGACGCGCGGAGAAGACGCATAGATTTCACTATGCTACTTCGCTGGATCATGGGTAACGCACAACCAGAACTGAGAATCGCAATCGATGCCGGGAATCTCCGCGACAGCCAGGTTTCGCATCGAGCATTGTTTTATGATCCATGAGAGCCTGTGGCGAATCACGCCAGGGACATCGCTCTCATGGCTGGTGCCTACCCAGACGTCACCCATATAGTCGTCTTCCGAAGACTCAGCCGGTAGATACGAAGCTAGAAATCTGGAGCCGCGGTGGGAATCGCGAACGAATGAGTCGAGCGTTGCCTGCACCTGGCCCTTGCTGCCGTGTGTCCAAATCGACCTGGCCAGGAAGAAATCAAACTGTCGACCGAACGGTGAAGAATCGAAAACTGCGTTGTAGTCGAATCGAGGTTTTTTTTCGTTCACGATCTCCGGCGTGAACAGGTACTGAAGCCCCAGATTAACGCGGTTGCGAGCGGGTTCAATGCCGCAGTAGGAATCGGAATTTAAGAAACGGATCAGCCAGTATGCGATTCGAAGGCATCCGCATCCAAAATCGAGAAGCTTCGATTCGTGACGCAACCCCTGCTTAAGTAACTCGATCAACTGCGTGCGACCCGCTTCTGAGACGGCAAGCACCG
>CAXSIG010000500.1:3097-3647 GCA_964237255.1 uncultured Bryobacteraceae bacterium | reverse complement strand
CCAGGAAACCTTCGCGGGCCATCATATTCTCAGCCGCTAGCTGGATCTGCGATCTAGGCAACGGCTACCGTTCCGAGTCGTGCGGCTAAACCCATGCGCTGCAATTTTCCCGTTGCGCCGCGCGGAATTTCATCAACGAAGACGATGCGCCTAGGCAGCTTCGCTCGCGCTAGCCGGTGACCGGCGGTTCGAAGCAAGTCGCGCTCCAGCACCTCAAAGCCGTCGCGTACCACAATCGCCGCCGCAACTTGTTCCCCCAATAGTTCGTGAGGCATAGCGAACGCCACTGCCTGATCCACACCCGGATGAAGCAACAAAGCTTCTTCCACCTCATACGGCGAAATTTTCTCTCCGCCGCTGTTGATCATTTCTTTCAGCCGCCCCGTTAGCGTTAAACAGCCGTCGGAGTTTATCCAACCTTCATCTCCAGTGCGAAACCAGCCGTTGCGGAAAGCTGTCTCGTTCGCGCCGGACGGTTCCAGATAGCCGCTAGTCATCTGCTCGCCGCGAAGAACCACTTCTCCGGTCAGGCCTGGCGGTAGGAGATCGC
>CAXSIG010000500.1:0-3087 GCA_964237255.1 uncultured Bryobacteraceae bacterium | reverse complement strand
GGACAAACCCACAGTGTTGCGAAACGGGTCGCCGCCCGATAACGGAACGCTGGTAATCTGGTGTGCCGCCTCCGTCATGCCGTACGAGTTTAAGACGGGGACGCCGAACACGTGCTCCAGCTGCTCCCAGACCGGCGCGAAGAGCGGGGCCGACGAAGACCGAATGAAGCGGAGCTTGTGGCTACTCAGGGTTTCCGAATTGTGACGAGCGCGCGCAAGAATCGTCTGGTGCATCGTCGGGACGGCTGTGTACCAGGTCGCTTGCGAGGAGTGAAGCCATGAGAAGAAACTTGTTGCCTGAAAACCGGGCGCGCAGCACACGGTCGCTCCAGCCACCAGGGATGCCAATAGACCCGCAACAATCCCATGAATGTGAAACATGGGCATGATGGAAAGACATCGGTCCTCCCGGGTTAACTGAAGTACCCTCGCCACTCCTTTCGAGGAGATAAGCAAATTCCGGTGGGTCAGCGGCACCAATTTTGGCCGAGACGTGGTGCCCGAGGTATGAAGCAGAAGCGCAACATCGTCGAGCTGCTCCGTCGACGTTGCGGGTTGAGAGGCGCCGGGTGTGGAGAGAGTATAAGATCCCGGGTTCCCGGTGGCAGTCAGATAAATAGGAAACGCTCCGCACTTTTCGGCGGACACAATATGCTCTTCGGAATCCGCGGTGGCAATCAAAGCGCGCGCGCCCACGTCCCGGAGAACGAAAGATGTCTCCGTAGCCGTGTAGCCGGGGTTCAGCGGCGCGACTCGACAATAAGACAGAACAGCCAGGAAAACCGCGGCGCTCTCGGGACTATTTCGCAGCGATAGAGCTACGGTGTCACCGGGAGAAATTCCTGTTGCCTTTAGGAAACAATGGGTGCTGTCAATTTGTCGGCGCAGTTCGGAAAAGCTTAGGCCATTTCCTTTTACGTCCGCAATGGCTACTCGCGAGGCGTGCCGCTTATCCAGTAAGATTGAATATAGTTCCAGCTCTCTCACGTGATTAAAACGCGGCCATCGTGGCTACTATCATTTAGCAATTCTAGCGGATTCACGTGCTTTTAAGCGCCGTTTGCGATTCCGCCACCCGACTTAGCCGCGATGGCGATTTTCAGAACCTGGGTTTTCTTATTGATCGGAGGCCATCTATGCTCTCTTTTCTGGAAAACGAAAAATTTCTCCCGGGTTTTTTAAAAAATGACAGCGTTTCCGCCGTGCTCAGTACGCCAGAGCTCGCCTCCAAAATACCGGAAACTATCGCGCTCGGCGTTTGTGAATCCCCACGCGTGGCGTTTGCGGCGCTCCATAATCGTTTGGCCTTGAGCGCCTTCTATTGGGACGACTTTCCCACATCCATCGACCCGCAGGCAAAAGTCCATCCACGAGCGTGGATCGCGGAGCGGAACGTCAGCATCGGGCCGCACACCACGGTTGGTCCGAATGCCACGGTTCTGGAGCGATGTGTGATCGAAGCGAATGTCGTGATCGGGGCGGGCGCGGTGCTTGGCGGAGTCGGTTTTCAAACCGTCCGGAGTCCCGGTTCGATGCTTGAGATGTGCCATGCCGGCGGCTTGACGGTGCGGGAGCGGGCGCATGTTCTTCACGGCGCCGTGGTCGCTACCGGGCTATTCCGGAATAACACGGAGATTGGATGCGACGCGCGGGTTGGGGCGCAATCGTTTTTGTCGCACGGCGTGCGGATTGGCGATCGCGCTTTTGTGGGACATGGGTCCGTGCTGAACGGGAATGTCATCGTTGGCGAGGAGGCTTGGATCGGGCCAGGCACGGTAGTCGCGCAACATCTGGAAGTGGGGCGGCGGGCGTTTGTCAGTCTCGGCTCAGTAGTGGTCCGCGACGTTGGCGAGGAACGTAAAGTAAGCGGCAACTTCGCGATCTCTCATCGCCGGCTGCTGCGGCATCTGGCTACAATTGGGTCCGCGGACGATGCTGTATGAGAGTGCTGCTGACGAACAACGCTTTAGACGTGAGAGCTGGTAGTGAGCTCTACGTTCGCGATGTGGCCATTGAGCTTCTCCGGCGTGGACATCATCCGGTGGCGTACAGCACTCATCTCGGTCAAGTCGCCGAGGAACTGCGTAACGCCACGGTGCCGGTAATTTCCAGATTGGAATCGCTCGGCGAAGCTCCTGACGTGATTCACGGACACCACCACTACGAAACGCTTTCGGCGATGCTGCATTTTCCGGAGACGCCGGCGATCTCCTACTGCCACGGATGGCTTCCCTGGGAAGAGGCGCCGTTGCGCTTTCCTCGGATCTTGCGCTACGTCGCTGTCGATGAAGTGTGCCGCGAACGGCTGATTGCGGAAGGAGGGATTGAGCCCGGTAAGGTCAAGCTGCTGTTTAATTTCTTCGATGCCGCACTGTTTCCGCCGCGCCCCGCGTTGCCGCGAAAGCCGTTGCTTGCCCTGGCCTTCAGTAATCTGTTCTCCGAGTCTTCAGATTTGCCGGTGCTGCGTGAAGGCTGCCGTCGCCACGATATCGAGCTGCATGCCGCGGGAATTGCAGCCGGCAACCCACAGCGGAGTACCGGTGCTCTGCTGGCGCAGTACGATATCGTTTTTGGCAAAGCGCGGGCAGCCATCGAAGCGCTGGCCGTGGGAGCCGCTGTTGTCCTGTGCAACCCGGGTCGGCTTGGCCCCATGGTCACCACACGAAACTTGTCCGCGCTAACTCGACTAAACTTCGGTATCCGAACGCTGGATCGCGCGCTAGATGTTGACGCGCTGACCGAAGAACTCTACGGGTACGATGCCGCCGACGCGATGGAGGCGTCTCGTGCGCTGCGGAACACGGCCGAGCTACGGCCCGCCGTGGATCGGATTATTGCGCTTTATGAAGAGGTGATTGAAGAGGCGCGGAGCAAGCCGGTTCGCGTTTCAGCGGAGGGCGATCGCGCGGTGACTCGATATCTGGAAGAGTCCGCGCCTCGCTACAAGCAATCGGAGATCGCCCTGGATCGCCAACGCTGGGCGGAGCGATGTTTAGCAGCGGAAGCCGCGCTGGCCGCTAAGGAAGAAGAGTTGGAGCAAATTGCCGCAGACCGGAGCCGCTGGGCTGCCCGCGTTCTTTCCGCGGA
>CAXSIG010000499.1:4483-4735 GCA_964237255.1 uncultured Bryobacteraceae bacterium | reverse complement strand
CGTTGTAGAAATCAAAAACCGCAAACTACCGGTAATAGAGACTTGGGGCCGCGGCCGCCGGTTTGGAATTGTTCCGATGAGCCGTGGCCGGGTTTACTGGTTTGCCACCAACAATGCGGCGGAGGGTGAACGCGTCCCGCCGGGCCAAACAAAGCAGCTTCTCACGCGCTTGTTTCAAGGTTGGCATGAGCCAATCGGAGAACTGATCGCAGCTGCGAAGGAGGAGGCGATTCTGCACAACGACATCTACGA
>CAXSIG010000499.1:0-4473 GCA_964237255.1 uncultured Bryobacteraceae bacterium | reverse complement strand
GATCCATTACCGAACTTTGTCCATGGCAGGGTCGGACTTTTGGGAGATGCCGCCCACCTGATGACTCCTAACTTGGGCCAAGGAGCGTGTCAGGCGATTGAGGACGGCATCGTGCTCGCGGCCTGCCTAAAGAAAGTTTCCAGTGTCGAAGCCGGGTTGCTCGAGTATGAAAGGCGTCGGATGCCGCGGACCAGCCGGATCGTCCTCCGTTCCCGATGGATCGGCGTAGTCGGACAACGCGAAAATCCGATGTTGTGCTGGACGCGCGATGCAGCCGTTTTGATGACGCCCAAACGCGTTGCAGCCCGCCAGATAAAATCCATGCTGGAAACGGAGATTCTCGCGCCGTTCGAAAAGACCCTATTCCAAGGACCCTTATGAATTGCTCTCCTTCCCAATTACAGCTGTCGCTCGCGGCGGCCTTGCTGTTCCCCGCCGTCGCTTGTGCACAAGATGCATTTCAGGCGCGCTGGGATGCTCTTTACAATCGTCAGCCCGAAGCTATCAAGTTTTCGATTTCCGCTGCAAAAACAACTTTCTATGCCGGCGAGTTGATCGCATTGCATGTCTCTCTCTCCTCCAGTCAACCCGAAACTTACAAAGTTAGCCGGCGTCTTCAAGATCGCGTCGGCCGCCTGAATGGCATTGACGAATTTCTGGTCGATTCGCCGTTTCTCGTCGACGACCCATTACACGGGCTGCAAGGCGAAACGGGGGCAATGGGCGGGATTTCTTCTTCCGATGCCGTCCTTTCCAGTCAGACCTTCGCCTTTGAAAAGCTTCTGAATGAATGGGTTCGTTTTCGCAAGCCGGGCCTTTATCGAATCGCGGTGCTTACCAGGCGCGTTTCAAAGGTACATGAATCCCGCAACGAGAATCCACTGGAACTGGTTTCAAATGTTCTGACAATTGACATTGCTCCCGCTCCGGAAGCTTGGGCAAGAGAGCGTCTCACAGAATCGGTTGCGGCCCTGAACGCTCCCGCTCTTCTCACGGAAGAATCGCGCCTAGCGCGTTTGCATGCCGCGCAAACCTTGCGCTTTTTAGACACGCCTGACGCCGCCGCAGAGTTGACCCGGCATCTCTATCCCGATTACAGCCCCGAATGGGGTTCCATGCGCTTGGGCATACTCGGGTCGCCCTATAGAAAGCAACTGCTGCCGTTACTTGCGACGCGTCTGGTGGCGCCGGAGCAGCCGGTTTCGGATTACTATCTCGATACGCTCGTCACCTTGGATCGTCTCGTCGAGTCAAACGGGCCTACGGGAAAAGACGTCTATCGATCCCGCCTTGCGTCGTCGCTCGCTTCAAAACAGCCCGATGCTCGCGCTGTTTCGTTGACCACGTTGCTGAATGGATTAGGCGATACCGATCCACCCTGGCTACCGGCCGTCGTCGATTCGCTCATCGCCGATTTCCACCAACTGTCTCCACAAACGCAGAGCAATCTCCTGGAAGCACGTTGGAACCTTCTAAGAACCCCGGCGATGCTCCCGGCCCTTCGCGAAATTTACTCTCACCCGCCGGAGCCGCGCGTCTCTCCACGGCTGCAAGACACCGCGGCACGTAAGATCTACGACATTGCTCCCGCTGAAGGCAGGCGTATCCTACTCGCGGAGATTGCCAAACCGGACAGCTATCTCGAAACTTCTACGCTCAAATCGCTGCCTGACCGTTACCTCCCTGAATTGAACGACAACTTTGCCGCGCGTCTGGAAGCCGGGCAAAGCGCGGATGCGCTTATTGTGCGCTACGCAACCGGCGACATTACCCAGCGAGTCGAACGAGCTTACGAGGCTCGAAACAACGAATTGGACGCGCAAAAACTTCCCCATTGCGGAGGCCCGCTGATCTTCTATTTCCTGCAACATGACGAAGCGTACGGCGAACGGGAACTCCGCAAACAAATGGATCAACCCGCGCCATTCCCTATCTGCTACGACATCGGGTCCCAATTTTACACGCTTGACGGAACCGCCTACAGCCCGGCACTGGAGCGGCTCGCAATCGAATTTCTGGGCAGCCCGAAAGTGCCTGTAAAGCGTGGAGCGGCAGACCTGTTGGGCCGATATGGCTCTCCCGCGGCGCAGAAACCGCTCTGGGAGGCGTTCGAATTTTTTCAATCCTGGTGGAAAGGCCGTGAAAAACAACTCCAGGAACCTCAAGGCGCCGAGGGGCAGCAATTGGAACGATCGCTGCGCGCCGCACTGGCGCTTGCGGATGGATGGCTTATGCAGAGCGACGATTTCACTCGCTTACTCGATCTGTGCGTCAGCCCCTCATGCAAGGTAGAGGCGGCGCAATGGCGCGAACTAGCGGTTACCCCTCCACCAGTTCGCATCGGCGGGTGGCAGGGTCAATTTGCTGTGTCGATTGGACAGTATCAGACGAATTCGATGGAGCAACTCCGTCAGAAGCTGAAACAGTATCCTGCGGGGACAAGCTTCCGAATGCCCGATCCTGCCGCCAATCGGCGGGTGCGAGAGGAAGTGGAGCGGATGTTTCGCTCGGAAGGCTACGCACTCTCGTCGCAGCGATAGAGAAGAAGAGTGCGCGTTAATTATTGGACGTGGGAAGTCTGCCGCGCGACGATCTCTTCAACAATCCGGTCAATCCCATACTCCATTCGCCAGTTCGGAAAGTCCCGGTGAATTTTCGTGAGATCGGAAATGTAGCAGATATGATCGCCCATCCTGTTTTGCGGGTCGTATTGAAACCTCAATCTGTAACCCAGCGCATCCAACAGATCCACCGTCTCCAGAACGGACAAGCTATTCGCGCGTCCTCCGCCAAGATTGTAAACTTCGCCGGGTTTGGGAGATCGATAAAACTCCAGAAACAGTCGCGCAACATCGCGGCAATGGATTTGATCCCGCACCTGCTTACCCTTGTATCCCAAAACGGTGTACTCCTTCCCGGTCACCGCGCACATCACGATGTAAGCAAGGTAACCATGTAACTGCACAGCGGCATGTTGCGGTCCGGTAAGACAGCCGCCCCGGAAGATGCCGATCGGCATCCCGAAGTACCTGCCGAACTCCTGGCACATGATATCCGCCGCAACTTTCGATGCACCAAAAATCGAGTGCATGCACTGGTCGATTGGCATACTCTCGTCAATTCCGTCCAGTCGCTGTAGTCGTACCGTTTTTCATGCTCCACAAGAGAAAGGAAATTCGGACGGTCGCCATACACCTTGTTCGTGCTGGTGAAACAAAACGGCGAGTCGCGACAGAAGTCCCGCGCCGCGACTAGAAGGTTCATAGTCCCCACCGCATTTATGTCGAAGTCGTCGTAAGGAATAGTGGCAGCTTTGTCATGGGAAGGTTGCGCGGCCGTGTGGATGATAAAGTCGGGACGCTCAGTGTCCATCAAGTTGCGGACCGCCTCGCGATCGCGAATGTCGGTCGCAACGTGGCGGAAGCTGGGAACCTCCGAACGCAACATCGCCGTATTACCTTCGGTGGAACCGGCGGGACCGAAAAAGACTTGGCGCATATTGTTATCCAAGCCAATAATGTCCCATCCCTGGCCTCCCAAAAGACGGGCGCACTCCGACCCTACCAGGCCGCTGCAACCCGTAATCAAAACTTTCATAGACTAAAGGAAAGTCTACTGAACGGATAGGTGTCCATGACCGAATCGAACCGCGATTTTCTCTCTCGCCGCAAACTGGCTTTCCTTCTTCCGGCCGCATTGGCGGCTGCCGATAAACCGGCTACTCCATCCTTCGCCGACCCTTTCGAAAAGATGGACGTCAAGACCGCGGCAAACGGCAACAAGACGCGGCAGGTGATCGACGCACATACCCACACCGGTTACCATTTCGATCTCCATGAGACCGAACTGGCCGTAGGCCAAGCCCCACATCCGCCGCACCATCACGATCATGAGGAGATGGTCATGGTGCAAACCGGAATGCTCGAAGTCACCATCTCTGGCAAGAGCACGCGCTTAGGGCCAGGATCTGTGGGATACGTTGCCTCTAACGAGGAACATGGTTGGAAGAACGTCGGCGATACATCGTGCAACTACTTCGTCATGGCGTTCGGACGACCCGGTTAGTGGGCAACCTCGACGTGCTCCGCCCCGTTCAGCTTGCGCGCCCAAATATTTCGATACCGCACCGACGTGTGATGGTTTTGTAACTGAAGCGGCAACTCCGCAGCATGCGCCTTATACGTGCCTAGCTTCGCATGCGGTGTGTCGCCGAGCAGTTCCTGCCGGTTGTGCATTAGAATGCCATTCTGAATCACGGTGAGGAACGCTGGCTTCACCAGTTTGTCGCCATCAAATTTCGGAGCCTCAAATATAATGTCGTAAACCTGCCATTCGCCCGGAGACCGCGAAGCATTCACAGGCGGCGGAAACTGGCCGTAAATCGCGGCAGCCTGTCCGTCGGCATAGGTTGGATTGTCCCAGGAGTCCAGCACCTGCACCTCATAGCGGCCATCCATGAACAAAATGCCGCTG
>CAXSIG010000498.1:409-4761 GCA_964237255.1 uncultured Bryobacteraceae bacterium | reverse complement strand
GATCATGACGATGCAATCCAATGCGGTCTGAAGAATGGACTTGTTCCGCGCCTGGGTGTTCAAAATATCCAGTTCGATTCGTTTGCGGCGTACACCGAGCGCGATGCTGTTCGCCACCGACGCGAGCGACATAATGGTGGACGTGGGAAGCGCATGACGCGCGAACAAAGCGACCACGCCGATTAGCACCTCATCTACAATCAGCGGGTACCCGGCGAAGGACTGCATGCCCATCCGTTTGGCCCATTCGGGATCGCCCACGCGGGGATCATTTGGAACATCGTTGGTTAAATGCGGATTGCGGGTTTCCGCGATATAACCGATCTTGAATTTGCCGACAGGGACGCGGGCATGTGGGCCATTCAAATGGGTGTAAAGTCCGGAGCTTGCCTTCAACTCGAGAGTAGTGCCAGCGGAGTCTACAATCCAAATGCGGGCGAATGCCGCGTCGAGATGCTGAACCAGGGCATCCGTGCACAGGCTAAGAACATCGTCGAGATCGGTTCCGCGTGTTAACGCTAAGGCGACGTCGTAGGTGAGGGAAGCTACACGGACCCGCTCGCCCAAATCGGCTTCGGACCGGATGCGCTCTGTTAAATCGTGGACCGTTACCGTTGTTCCCGCAATGGCATTCCCGATACGAAATGGACGGACTGAACAATCCACCGGGACTGACGTGCCGTCCTTCCGCCACATTAGGTCGGATCGAATCTCCGTTGGTTCACCAGACAGGAGGGACATCCGAACGGGACACTCGGAAGCCGGAAAGGACACGCCATCCTTGTTCGTGTGATGGATGGTGCTATGCATATCGCAACCGAGAATTTCGGAAGCCTGGTACCCCAGCAAATCGCAGGCCTTCGGGTTAATGAAAATGCAGCGGCCTTGCGGGTCTAAACTATAGACGCCATCGCCAACCGAATCCAGCGTCGCCTGGAGGACATCTTCACGTGCCGCGCTCATATTTGAATTTTGACAGCTTTCGGAAACTTGGATCAGAATAAGACCGGAGTGGCTCGGCCAATACGAATTACCCGGTTTCGCGTGCTTGCCAAAACGGCTAATGCGGAATGAATGCGCGCGGCTTGGGCGCCGAAGTCCGGATCGAACTTACAAAGGATCATTCCTGCGTGACCGCTTTCGCACCGCTTATCGAGCTTGAAGAAATCCTTTCGATTGTAGGACAAGAGAATGCGATCTTCGATAATCGCAAAAGCTAGAACCTGATCATCGGGAATAGCCAGGTTCGCCCGTCCGGCGTCTATCGAAGTGAGTACATCGTGGCCAAGATTCCGGAGCTCAAATACGAGAGTAATGGCAATATTTTCGTTTGAATAAATTCGAGCCATCAATCGGCTTCGTTGTCGAGGATTTCCCGGTTTATCTCAGCTGCGTGAGAACGCGCATAAGCCCTCGCATTAACCAAGTCTTCTGCGCGTAGGGATGGATAGGCGGACAAGAGATCTCGCTCGCTTGTACCTAGACGTCGTGCTTGTTCCAGAAGCCACACGGGAATCCGCGTACGTACAATGCACGCGTCACCGCCGCACACACCTTGAATGGTGTCGATGCCGGGAAAAGAGTCGCCTAGATCGCGAACCACCCACTTGAGAATCTGGGCTCTTTCGCCAGGCGACAAAGTTGGAAGCAATTCCTCAAAATCACTCAGACCCATCGCTGCTCCGCTTCCATTGTCTCTGATTCCATTTGCTTCTATGTTCAATTAAGGAGATGGCGAAGACACGCGTAGCAAGCCGCGCCCCCACGCGGGACACTAAGGCCGGTCTGCTCCTTATTGGGGCTTTCAAGGCCCTGAAGTCCGTCTCCCTGCTGTTTGTGGGGTTTGGTCTTCTGCGACTGCTCCATCGCGATATGGCCGCCTTTGTCGATCACTGGGTGCAGGTATTGCGTGTCGATCCGAACAACCACTACATCCACAAAGCCATCTCGAAAGTGTCCAATGTCAGCCCGCGGCAGTTGCGCGAATTCAGCGTCGGTTCTTTCGTCTATGCAGTTGTCTACGCCATTGAGGGATACGGCCTTCTCAGGCGAAAACGTTGGGGCGAGTACTTCACCGTCATCTCGACCGGGCTGTTGATACCGCTCGAAATCTACGAGATTTTCAAACGTCCCACGCCCATGCGGTTCGGAGTCTTCGCTCTGAACGTCGCCATTCTGATTTATCTGATCGTGCAAATCAGAAAGAAGCGCTGACGCCTGTGAAATGATAGCGGAATGCTGCCGTTTGTACTTTTGTTCGCTGCGGGGATTGTGCCCCAAACAGCCGTCGATTACCGTCAACCCCAGCTAGCGGCGTCCGGCGATTCGGTTTACGCCGTTTTTGCCGCGCAGGACACTATCTATTTTTCTCCGTCTAAAGACGGCGGAAAGAATTGGCTGCCTACGTCCAAGATCGCGAACGCAACAAAACTCGCGCTTGGAAATCATCGAGGTCCTCGGATCGTTGCGGTCAAGGGGGGACTCCTTATTTCAGCTATCACCGATGGAGCGATCGCGACCTGGCGGTCTACCGACGACGGAAAGACGTGGCGAGCAGGACCGGTGGTAACCGACGAATCCCATGCGGCGGACGAAGGACTCTTCACGATAGTGTCCAACCCAAATGGGAGAGTCTTCTCCGCTTGGCTGGATTTCAGGAAGCCTGCAAAAGGCAAGGAAGTCTGGGGGGCCGCTTCTTCGGATGGAGGACTGACATGGTCGAAGAACTTCTTGATTTATAAAGTTCCGGACGGTTCGGTTTGCCCTTGCTGCAATCCTTCCGTGCTTCTCGATGGACAGGGCAACCCGACGGTGATGTGGCGCAACGCGCTGGCGGGTAATCGCGACATGTACCTTGTGCATTCCACTGACGGAGGCAAGACTTTTGGCGAGCCGGAAAAGTTGGGCACCGAATCATGGAAGCTGGATGCTTGCCCGATGGATGGCGGCGGATTAGTGTACGGCGCGGATGGGAAGATGATAACCGTCTGGCGGCGCGAGATGAACATTTATCTTGCTCCCGAACATGGGGCCGAAACGCTGTTGCATGAAGGGAAGAATCCCGCAATCGCGTCAAGCACGAAGGGCGTTTATGTGGCTTGGAGTTCTTCCGACGGCGTTTTCGCTCGCGTTCCCGGTCATACCGAACCGGTACGGCTGGATGGCGAAGGCGGATTTGTTACTCTAACCTCTGTTCCGAAAGGCGGTGTGATCGCGGCCTGGGAACGCAAAGGAACCATCCAATTCCACACGCTGCCGTAACGGGAACTCCGCTGCTGCTGTTGACCTTCGGGTCAATAGGGCTGCTGCTTGTATTAATCTTAGTCGCGCGGCTTCACGCCTTTCTAGCTTTATTGATCACCAGCATGGCGCTGGGTCTTGCCTGCGGACTTACTCCAGCGGTGCTGCTGAAATCGATTCAGACCGGCGTGGGCGAAGCTCTGGGGTCCATTGCCGTCGTGCTGGGATTGGGCGCGATGGTCGGAGCCTTTCTCGAGCAGTCCGGCGGAGGGCGTGTCCTGGCCGATTGGCTTTTGAAGCTGTTCGGACGGGAACGCGCGGTGTGGGCTGTTCTGGTGGCATCGTTTCTGGTTGGGCTGCCGATCTTCTTTGAAGTCGCGTTCATCATTATGGTGCCTTTGGTTTGGAGTCTGGCGCGCGAGTCAAAGAAGTCTTTGCTTCTTTATGGACTCGCTACCGCCGCGCCACTTACGGTGCTTCACGCGCTAGTACCTCCCCACCCGGCTCCGGCGGCCGCCGCGCAGTCGTTGGGTGCGGATCTAGGGGCCTGCGTCCTGTGGGGAAGCTTGCTTTCGATCCCGATGACGTTGGTCGGCGGCTTGGTTTATGGCCGTTGGATCTCGAACCGGCTGTTCATTCCCGTTCCGGAAATTGCGCGCAGGTTGGAGAACGCCGAGCAGAACGTACCCGGCAAAACACCTCCAGTTCCTCTCGTGATCTTAATGCTCTTGCTGCCGGTACTGCTGATTGTTTCGTCCACGTTGGCCGGTCCGAAAAATCAAGTGCTGACGTTCCTCGGTCATCCGTTCACTGCGTTGACGGTGACGGCCCTCGCCTGTATGTATTTCTTCGGTGTGCGTCGCGGCTTGAATCGCGACCAGATGGGGAAGCTTGCTCTGGCCGCTTTTACTCCGATCGGCTCCTTGCTTTGCATCATGGGCGGCGGCGGAGCGTTCAAGCAGGTGATTGTCGATACCGGGGCGGGCGCGTATGCCGGTAAGTTGCTGGCGTCAGCCCATGTATCGCCGATCTTGTTGGCGTACCTCATCGCGTCCGGCATGCGTGCCGCGCAGGGTTCGGCGACGGTTGCCATTATCACCGCGGCTGGTATA
>CAXSIG010000498.1:0-399 GCA_964237255.1 uncultured Bryobacteraceae bacterium | reverse complement strand
TTGTCAAGGGGATACCCGGTTACCGGCCCGAAATGATCTACTTAGCGGTTTGTTGCGGCGGCACTCTCATTTCCCATGTGAACGATGCGGGCTTCTGGATCGTAAATCAATATTTCGGGATGACTGTGCCACAAACGCTGAAAAGCTGGACCATGATGAAAGTGCTTACTTCGCTATGCGGGATCTCCATACTTCTGATTGTTCAGATGTTTCTTAGTTCGCGCTCGTGATTGAAATCGAAGCGCGTGGGTTGGTGAAGACGTTCGGGGATTTCACCGCCGTCAATCAACTCGATCTCGAAGTTCCAAAAGGAGCCATCTTCGGTTTTCTGGGACCGAACGGCTCCGGTAAGTCGACCACGGTCAAAATGCTGACCGGTTTAATTCAACCGACTGCGGG
>CAXSIG010000497.1:2895-4777 GCA_964237255.1 uncultured Bryobacteraceae bacterium | reverse complement strand
AACGACGCCGCTTAACCGCTCCGCAATTTCTTTTCGATTTTCTGTGACCGTCCGTTTCGGGTGGTAGGGGATCCAAATATCGGCATGTACTGGAAACTCCGAGACCGCAACGAGGGGGAGCTCAGGGTTGCGCGCGCAAAGCTTTGCTACCAGCGCGCGATTCAGTTCCTCTGTCCCGGTAAGCCACGCGACTTGTACCGCCGCGCCCTGTGCCGGATTCGGCACTAGATCAGTTCGATGACGGGCGGGAGCGGCATTCGTGTTTCCACCTTGTGCCAGAGCGAGAGCGCCTGAATCGCAAAGCTAGTGGAAACGGGGTTCACGTAAGGCAGCAACCGGTCGCTCTTCTTACCGAAGCTGAAGCCTCCCTCGATCCGTTGGTCTTCACTGGTCAATTGAAAACGCGCCAGTTGCTCGGCTTCCAATGCCGCCGTGTGACGGTCGAGCGGCAAGAGACCAGCCGCATCGGCATAGATGCGGACACGGAGCAATTGGGCATAGACATCAGATCGAACAAATTGCGGGGCGATGGTGTGAAGCAGGTAAGCGACGCGCTGAATACCCAGCGCGACACCATCCTTCTTGTGAGCGATCAGAAGCGCTTCAAGAAAGTAACAGTAGGCGTGCAGGCGATCCATCACCCGTTCCGGGTCGTCATTACCGGGGAGGAATTGATCGTGATGATCGAGCGATTGCGCAAGCAAGCGGCTCCACGCGGCCGGTGCGAACTCCTGGAACGGCAGCGCGGCCTTCAACTGATAACAACCCGAGGAGCGGGACCAACGAGGATCGCGAACAGTGGCAGTCTTGGAGGGCAGTTCGAGAATCGGGTGGAAATCGAACCCCGCGTCGAAATCTTTGGCCATCTGAATAGCGCACTCGCGCGCGACCTGGGCGTAGCAAGCCTTTTTCGTGAGTCGATGTACAGCCTGCAACCCACGAACGATGATTCCGCAATCGAAGAAGTAAGCCGGAGATGGATGCGGATACTCAAAAGGAAACGTGTGAAGCGTTCGATCCCAGGCGCAATCGGCTAAAAAGTCGGCGGTCTGGGCCGCATTTTCGGTCTTGCCCAGCCATGCAAGCGTGCTCGCGTGGTAACCGGTAATTTCGGTGGATATTGGGTTGTTCCGTTCCAGATCCGAACGGTAATAGCGCGCGACTCCCCCATTTGGATCCTGGATTCCGGAGTGTAAGAGCCAGTTGGTTGCGCGCGCAATTGCGTGTGCGTGTGCCGACAACACTCAAGATTAGCATCGCGACCTCTTCGCACGAAGCCGAATATACTGCTGCAACCAGATTGGATACAGGTTGTAAATAACATTCGTCATCGTGATCGCAAGACTCCAAATCGTCTGCCGGTGGGCGGCGGCATACAAAGCTGTAAGTTGAAAAAACAACAACATCGATAGATGAAATCGTTCTCTGAAATAAGTGGCGCCCACAAGTCCGTCTCGCATAACATCGCGCCGCAGCATCTGAACCTTGGAGCTTCGATGGCCGGCCAACCTGTTGACCAGCGATCCGTGCTGCACAAAGCGGTTGATCAGGTGGACGCCAAACCGGCGGTAGGCCGCGGGTCGCGAACCAAGTTCCAGAAGCCGGAGCCAAGAATCAGGGACGGCGAGGCTTAGGACGCTTGCAATGGCTGCCGCGTACAGAAAGGGGCGGTCCATGAATCGGTAGCAGAAAACAGCCAGCGGGCCGAAGGCGATCAACGACCAAAACACGTTCAGAACGCCGTTATAAAACGAAAGAAGGGGCGCGGCGGAATTCAAAGTTCTAGCGTAATGCACGCGCCCGGCAACTGCTCGCCATGAAAGCCGCTAAACTCATAGCGGAGGATGCCTAACATTTGCGTGCGCTTTTGTTCTTAGCGGTG
>CAXSIG010000497.1:0-2855 GCA_964237255.1 uncultured Bryobacteraceae bacterium | reverse complement strand
CTTACCCTGGTTCTCACGCAACGTGGAAACCGCTGACTTCGACAAGATGAAGACAGGCGTGGCTCCTTCCGGTTGGACGTTCCCGAACACCCAGCGCAGCGAGCCTGGACGCTGGATTGTTCACCCGGATGCTACGGCGTCCAGTAAGCCGAATGTACTGGCCCAGTTGACCGCCTTCAAACAGCGCAACCAGTTCGCGGTTGCCCTGGACGATCACGGGAATTGCAGCGACGGCGATCTTAGCGTTAACTTGAAGGTCGTTTCCGGGCAGAACAGTCAGGATGCCGGGCTTATCTGGCGCTACCAGGACCCGAGGAATTTTTATGCGCTGTCCGTCGATGCGATCGGCGACAAGCTTACCGTGGATAAGACGGTAGATGGAAAGTCGTCAGCCGTGATGCAGTCGGGGAAGATTTCTTCGGTGTCGCACCGGATCGATCCGCAGGAGTGGAACCTGGTGAAGATTGTGTACCGTGACCAGCATTCCACAATTTATTTCAACCATCGCAAGCTGCTGGATGTTGATGACAGCTCCATCATGAAAGCCGGGAAGACCGGCATCTGGACACGCGGTGATACGGTGGCCTACTTCGACGATTTCCGGATCGATAAGCGGAAATGAAGTGGTTCGATATTCGGGATCCCAAGGACCCGGAGCTCGACCGGTTGGCCGCTGAATACCACTTACATCCGCTACATATCGAAGATTGCCGCAACCGCGACCAGCGCGGTAAGACCGAAGACGGTGACGGCTACATTTTCACCGTTCTGAAGCCGGTGCAGGTAGACGACGGCAATCTGGTGTTCCACGACCTCGATATTTTTCTTGGGACCGATTGGGTCATTACGGTGCGCGAGGAGCAATGCGACACCATCGAAAAAATCTTGGCGCCGATTCACGCCATGGAACCGAGGTTGCGCTCCGATCAGGTGTTCTATCGCGTTTGCGATGGCGTGGTGGATTCGTATCTGCCGCTGCTGGACCATACGGATGACTTGATCGACGACCTGGAAGAAAAGGTCCTGGAGAATCCGACTCCCGAGGTGTTGGCCGACATCTTCAACACGAAACGTTCGCTGATCGATCTGCGGCGCATTCTGGTGAACACGCGCGACGTCACCGCGCATTTGTATCGGGTTGAGATTACGCTCATCAATGCGGACCTGCTTCCATTTTTTCGCGATGTGTACGACCATGTGGCGCGGAACTTGGACATGGTAGAAACGCAGCGCGACTTGTTGACCGGCATTATGGACGTTTATCTTTCGAGCGTGGCGAACCGGACGAATGAGGTGATGAAGGTGTTAACCGTTCTGGGCACCATCGCGCTGCCGATTCTAGTTGTGTCCGGCGTTTACGGCATGAACACGAAGGGTTTGCCGTTCGCGGACTCGCCGCATGCGACGTGGATTGTGGGGGGAATGATGGCGGGGGCCACAGTGGCATTGTTGGTCTATTTGAGGAAGCATCGGTGGATTTGAGAAAAAAACGTCGGGCTATTAAAATCCACTCTCCCTTTGCAGGAACTCAACTGGACGCACGATTTTGATAATTCCGAACTCGCCGCGCCGAAGGAGATCCTTGTCCCAAGTAAGGATGAAATCGGAACCTGCTTCTAGAGCGCATTCCAAAATCCGGTTGTCGGGCGGGTCTTCTGTGATGATGTCGAGACGTTGTTTTGGCGAGACACAGCGCACAATCTTACGCAGTTCAATTTCTGCGAAGTGCAATCGATAGCCGTCCCAATCGAACTTGTCTCTCAAGACTTGTATGGATTGCGTCCGACGTGTCGATTCGGATTACCCCAGCTCTCGCCATGGCCAAAATGCGTGAGCCAACTCCACCGAAGTTCAAAGCGCCGATATAGACGCTGGTGTCGAGGGTCAGACCTTTCATTGTTGACATTGTTGCTGCCGCCATTCATGAACGATATCGCCGGCTTGATCTTCGGCAAAACCAATAGAGCGACCGCGCTCAATGCCATAGGACACGATGTATGCCAAGCGTTATCCTCAAGACCTCTGCGGAGCGCTGCGGAAGCTAGTTCGTCAACGCTCTTGCCTTCGGCTGCGGCCTTTGTTTGCAACTCGGCCAACAGTTCTTCCGGTACGTAAAGATTATTTTGTGTCGCCATATCGACGTCGTCTCAGCGTACCGTCCACTACCGATTGGCTAACAGTAGCTTTCCCCCGCTCTCCCGGATTGTCTTCCAGGGAGCGTCGCCAACTAATTTGTGCAGCCGTTCGGCGGGTTTGGCTTCGGCTACCACGTAATAACGCTGCGGCGAACGCCATCGCTCAATAAAGTCGGCGTCCTTCAAAAATGGCTTCTTTGCATCCGGAGCATAGGATCCGTATTCTAAATTGTTCACGCGTCCGTTCAGAAGCCATGCGTCTCGATGGGCGTAAAAGAACACCGAAGAAAACGCATACTGATCGTCAACAATCAACTCTCCGGGAGGCGCTGCATTGAGAGCGTCAGCTAACGGCTTGGAGCCAAGATAGGGATTGAACTCGATCAGCGCCGTTCGTGCTGCTTGAAAAAACAGCACCATCATGACGGCAAGAGCCAGATGGGCTCGTCTTCCTCGCAGCCACAGCCCGCCCGCAGCGCCTAGGGCGGTGGCCAAGGTAGCGATCGCTAGCGGGACTCGCAGGTAAGCGAACGCCTGGAACGTCAAGTCAGCCATGTGGCCCATTGAAAGCGTGTAGAGCTCCGGATTGGAATTAAGCGCTACCGAGATATCACCGGGCGCGGAAAGTCCATGCGTCTCCGCCAGGATGAACAGCAGTACCGCGGTGAGCGCCGCCGCAATGCCTCCGGCCAATTTGGTCCCACGCGCCAGCCACTTGCT
>CAXSIG010000496.1:2679-4797 GCA_964237255.1 uncultured Bryobacteraceae bacterium | reverse complement strand
CACGTTTCCCGCCGAATACCCAGGCCATCCGCCGATTTGATTCGCTCCCGTGTAACAGCTTGCCGCTTGCGGCGATTCCAGCGTCAGCGCCGGCAGCCCGCTCCGGCTCGACGTGTCCACACACCGGTTCCCGTACGTCTTCCCTTGCGTGTCGAGGTAATTGTACTTCTCATTCCAGGATCCCGTCCCCGTCTCCGCCGCGTTCGTCAACCGGTTCAACAGATCGTAGGAATACGTCTGCGTCGTAGCCAATCCCGGCAGGCTGATGCTTTGCGACTGAATCCTATCGTTATTCCCACTGGAGCACGACGCCACCGATCCCGGGCACGGGTAGAAGTTCAACGTCAGGTTCGTTCCCGCCGTCAACCCGGTCACCTGCAAACGGTCGTTCCAGGACACCGTCTCCGTAATGTTGTTCCCCAGCTTCATCGACGAAACCCCGCCCGCCGCCGTATACGCGATCTGCGAAGCCCAATACCCCGATGTCCCCCCGTTCTGCACCGCGTTAATCCGCCCCGCGCTGTCCGGCACATACTTCACGATCTTTCCCGAAGGATACGTCATCTGCTGCAGCCGGTCAGATAGCGAGTACACATAGCCGAAGGTGTAAGCTTGGTTCGCCGTCGTTTGCCTGCTGCCTTTTACCCGGCCCAGCGTGTCATGCGCGTAGGACGTCCCGTAAGCCAGTCCGCTGATCGTCGTATTTACCGCCGACAGCGCGCCTTTGAAGTCCACGTCGTAGCCATAGGTGACGGCCGGCGTGCCTGCTGTGCTGTACGTCTTACTGGACGGCCGGTTCAGCCCGTCATAACCCGAGTAAGTGGTGACTACGCTGTTGGCGTCCGTTCGCGTCTTCAGGTTTCCCACCGCGTCGTACGTGTACTGCTCCAACCCGCTCGTCGGAAGCGGCGACGAGGTACAACCCGCCGTCCCCGTCTCCGGATTACAAGCCTTCGTCAGTCGGCTGAGCGTGCTGTATTCGAACGCCCGCACCTGTCCGGCTACGCTCACCTGCGTCAGGTTATCCAGCACGTCGTAGCTGTTCTGCGTTAGGGTGCCGTCGGCCTCCTTGACGCCCGTCAGCCGCCCCAAACCGTCCGGGCAATAGGTGGTCTGGTAACCGGCCTCGTCGGTCACCCTGGTTACAGGCCCCGTACAATTCGCATCGGATTGGTCGTAGGCGGTCAAGACCTGCCCCGAAGGGGTTGTATTGTTGCCCCACGGCGCGGGCGGGACTGCGCCTTTGTAATTCACCACATTGATTGGGCGACCGATTGGGTCCCGTACGGTCAATGTCCATCCCATCGTCGGGTCTGACGTCGCCGTGTAAGGGTTGGACGTGAGTTCGTAGCTTGCCTTCGGTCCATACCGGTAAGCCTTCTGGACTTTGTTGCCCGCCGCATCTTTGATGAAGCTTGGTCGGCCCAGGGTATGACAAGGAGCTGACAACCTCAGATTCTTGTCATCGTCATTCGTGGTTGCGGAGCGGCTGAATCAGCGAATCGCGCGGGGAATCAATTTGCAAGAATTTATTCTTGTCGCTTGAAATTGTGTCCACCGTCAGGATCAAGCTCTAGAAGAGTTTTGCCGTACTCTTGAATACCAGGCAAACAATATTCGACTTCGTACACCGGCCCTATCGCTTTCGGCTTGTAATGACTTGAATTATCCCCAAAAGATGGAAAGAGCCTCTTTGGGATAAGCAATGAATCGAAACAAATCTTGTCATTCTGCCATTTCCAGCTGCCCGATACATCGTAGCTCTGATTTCCCGCAATCGCTGTCTCCGAATACTTATGGTTAGACAAAATTGTTAACTTCAATTCGACATCTTCGTATATAAGATTGTACAAGCCCGAAATCTTCGCTTCATCCCGGATCGGTGCGCAAGATGTTAAGAATGTGACACAAAGTGCCCAACTTATTTTGCGCATGGACTTCGCTCATTTATAACAAAAACTTGTCCAATGGTTCGTAGCGGGCCAGCAGGAGACGATCTGTCATTAGGTAAATGATAAGCAAAGGAATGAAGGCCTGCTTTGTTGTCGATCGTTATCGACGCGTTATCACCGTTAATTTGCCATCTCGCACCCGCGTACCCACCAACTTGTCCGCCAA
>CAXSIG010000496.1:0-2669 GCA_964237255.1 uncultured Bryobacteraceae bacterium | reverse complement strand
TACGACCCCATGGTCGCTCACTTGAACCGAACCCCTACGGGTTCGGGCGAAAGCAACATCCGCCAACACCTTCTTGAGAATGACTTGGTCGAAGCCATCGCGGCGCTTCCCACCGACATGTTCTACAACACCGGCATCGCGACCTATCTATGGATCGTGACAAATCACAAACCCCGCGGCGTAAAGGCAAGCTCCAATTGATTGACGCATCGAGCTTCTACACCAAAACCCGCAAGAGCGAAGGGAGCAAGCGGCGCGAATTATCCAATGTTCAGATTGATGAGATCACCCGCATTTTTGGTCGATGCGAGCCGCTCTCGAAAGATGGCGTTCCGATCTCGCTCATCTTCCCGAAGGAGAGCTTCGGATACCGGACCATTACCGTCGAACGGCCGCTAAAAAAATGAGGACGGCAAAGTGGTACGCGCTGAAAAAGGCAAGGGGAAGGGTAAACCGCTGCCCAACCCGGAATTGCGCGACACAGAAACGTTCCGCTTATCGATGACATCGACGAGTACTTCCAGAGCGAGGTTGTCCCGCATGCGCCGGACGCGTGGATTGATCGCGAGAAGACGAAAATCGGTTACGAAATTCCGTTCAACCGGCACTTTTTACGTATTCAAACCGCCGCGGGAGTTGGCGGCGATTGATGCGGATCTCAAAATCGTGACGGCAAACATTCAGCGCATGCTCGCGGAGTTGAGTGCGTAGCTTGCCGAGTTGCGCCTAAGGTTAGCTTGTACGTTTGACGTCAATCGTTTACAATTCTCTTGAACGCTGAATGATCGGAGGGTATGCCGACAAGGAGACAGAGCGACTCGCGAACGGCGAAACAGTCCGCCGATGGGAACCATTCCGCATGCAGGCCGAAAAGCGTTTGCGGATACTCGACGCGGCGACGTCGCTTGGCGATCTTGCCGCCCTCAACTCCAACCGCTTGGAAGCCCTGAAGGGAAACCGCAAGGGTCAGTATTCGATTCGAATCAATGACCAGTGGCGCATCTGTTTTCAATGGCCGAAGGATGAATTCGGCCCGATGAATGTGGAGATCGTCGATTATCACTAAAGGAAAAGAGAACACCGATGGCACGCACCCCCATACACCCCGGAGAAATTCTCGCCGACGAGCTTGAGGAAATCGGCCTTAGCGCGAAAAGGCTGGCCGATGTAATCGAGGTGCCGCCGAACCGCCTGTATCAGGTTCTGGCCGGCAAACGGAACGTAACGGCGGACACGGCCTTGCGCCTTGCGCAGTACTTCGGCATGGCCGCCGATTTTTGGATGAACCTGCAAAGCGCATACGAATTGGATCTGGCTCGTATGCAGAACGGGAAAGCCATACAGCGGATTCCGAAACGCAGCGAGACGACCGAGCGGAGACCCGCGGCCTAGGGGATGCGCCTCCAATGGAATCAAGTTAAACGAATACAAGCGGAGTTGAAGGCGTGACTCGGCAAATTGTCGCTAAGTGTTTGCAATAAAACAAGAAAATAAAAACACGCGTGGAGTGAACGCCTGTGGACAGATCGGTTGCCCACCACCTCCACCTGACGCCCGCAGTTAAGCTCAAAGCGAGTACTGTTTGCCCGTAGTAAGCTGGGGCTTGAAGTTCGAGTGGCACGATGCAAAAGCGGAGGCCAATTGGAAGGCTCACGGAATAAGCTTCGAATTAGCAAAGACGATATTCAAAGACCCATTCGCAATATAACTTGTCGATGATCGCGAAGATTACGGCGAAACGCGGTTCGTCATTATTGGCATGACCGAAGGCGAGGTCCTGTTATACGTCGCCTATACCGAACGCGAAGAATGCATCCGACTCATTTCAGGAGGGCAACCCAATAGGAACAAGACGACTACTACCGGCAAAACTCCTGAACCGATGACCTCAGTCGCAATGACACCGGAAGAGATTGAGAAGGCCGCGGCGGCTGACCCGGATGCACAACCTCTCAATGAGGCCGATATCAGGCGTATGAACCGCACGCCCCAAGCGAAGATAATCCGTCGAGCGCTGGATTTGGCCCAGGAGGAGTTCTCAAGCCGCTTTCATATACCCCTTGGGACGCTTCGGGATTGGGAACAAGGCCGTGCCGAGCCCGACCAACCCTCGCGAGCTTATTTAACCGTGATCGCCCGCGATCCGGAGCATGTAATCCGCACTCTAAATCTGCCGACCAAGTGAGAATTGCTCCAACCCCTTTTGCGGCGGAATAATCGCCGCCGCAGGTCCTCACTCCTCCCCAAACAAATTTCCATAAAATGTTTTGTAAACTGTGAGCGATGCTCTCCAGCTCACTTCACGCCGAAGACGACGGCCTGATCTGCCCGGAGATCGGCGCATGGGCCGAGACAAAGTATCGCTTACTCGCTCTCTACGGCGAACTCTTCTCCACCGGCATGAAGAACAAGTGGGACCAGCGCGTTTATATCGACTTGTACGCTGGCTCGGGTTACGGCCGGATTCAAGGAACGAAGACAATCCTGAAGGGTTCTCCGCTCATCGCCTTGACCGTTCCCAACAGGTTCGATAAGTACATCCTTTGCGAAGAAGACCCGGAGCTTCTCACCGCGTTACAAGCCCGAACGCAACGACTCGCGCCGGGAGCTCACGTCAAATTCATTCTGGGCAAGTGCGATTCTCAGCTTGACAACATTTGCGCTGAAAT
>CAXSIG010000495.1:0-4805 GCA_964237255.1 uncultured Bryobacteraceae bacterium | reverse complement strand
TGTACGTGCCGATCGAGAGGTAGTTGTTGGGAAAGACGCTCTGATTCGGTAGCGGAATCAAGGCGTTGAGCGTCGCAGATGCGATATCGATGGAACTGGCGGGAATCCTGTTGTTTGGAAACGGCGTGCGGCCGGTCCCGCTCGCATTGCCGGGAGTGGGATCGTAGATGACGGTATTCGTCCCGTTGAAATCGCCAGCGCGGAGGGCCTCAGTTGGAATGGTCCGAAGCGCGGATGCGGCTTGCCGCCTGGTGGTCCGCTCCCAATCAGCGAAGAAGAACAACTTGTTCTTCTTGATAGGCCCACCGATCGCGGTGCCGAACTGATTATTCAGATTCTTGGGCGCGTGGTTGGGGTCGCCGGTGCAGGAATACAAACAGTAGAAATAGTTGCGCGCTTTGAGGGCGCTGTTGGTGTGATACTCCCAACCGGCGCCGTGGAGTGCATTCGTGCCGGACTTGATGGCAACGTTGATCGCGGCGCCGCCTGCCATGCCCTGCTCCGCATCGAAGCTATTGCTTACCAGATTCACCGTCTCGATCGCTTCCACTGGTGGTAGGTAGGCCACCAAACGCGGGAGCCAGGGATAGCTGATGGTGGCGCCATCGAGCTTGGTGGCATTGCTTGACTGCGGCATCCCGTTGGCCTGCGTCACCATGGAACGCTGCGGATTTCCGGAGTCCGAATGCGCTTCCGCCGGCGGCGTGAATCCGGGAAGAATCTTGTAGAGGGCCTGGAAGTTACGGCCCTGCGAATTGATCAGCGGGAGATCGGTAATCTGGGTGGAACGCAGTTGATTGTTCACGTCGGCGCGGTCGGTCTGGAGCGTGACCTCTCCGGCGTTGACTGTAACTGTCTGATTGACTTGCGCCACTTGGAGGCGCACATCGATACGGCGAAGGTTATTCGCGTCGATGGTCACGTCGTTCTGCACCACGGTTCCAAACGACGCTGCCGAGATCGTGACCTTGTAGCGACCCGGCTGCAGATCTGAGATCAGGTAGGTCCCGCGATCGTCCGACGTTCCTTGCGCGGCTACCCCCGTTGCGGGGTTATTCACCTCCACCTTGGCGTTGGGAACGGAGTTGCCGGCGGCGTCCGTCACGTTGCCGGTGAGAGAGCCATATAGGACCTGCGCGTGAGCGGCGGGCGTGAAAGCAAACAGCAAGCACGCGGTGAGAAAAGAGCGGGAACTACGTTTCGACATGGATACCCCCGGCGGCACACAATGCCACAGTGTTGCGGAGCATATCACAATTCAGTTTCCGCAACGGGTAGCAACGTGCGTCGGGATATAGCGCATGCCAAAGACGGTGGTTCCATACAACGATGGCCCGGCGCTTCGCCCGGAGGTAATCGATCCGCGGCTGGCGGATGTGGAGGCGGTGGCACGTTGGTTAGACTATGCGTTCGTATTGCCGGGAGGATTCCGTTACGGATTGGGCGGGATCATCGGACTGATTCCGGGAATTGGCGACTTGCTGGACGCGCTGCTTTCGTTGTACATCGTGCTGCGAGCCGTACAGATTGGCGTTCCGCGAGTAACGCTAGCGCGCATGGCGGTGAACGTCGGGATTGAGACGGTAATTGGCTCGGTACCGTTCCTGGGCGCTTTGTTCGATACCGTGTTCAAGGCGAACCGTCGCAATTATCAGCTTCTGGCGAGTCATCTTGCCGCTCCGCGACAGCAGACCGCGAAAGATTGGTGGTTTGTGGGTCTGATGGCGATTCTTGCGCTGGCGAGCGTAGTTATTCCGATCGTCGTTATCGTTGCAGTTGTGAGGCATTTTAGGTAGTCGCTTTGCGCTATCCTCTTTCTAATATGAAGAAGCTGTTGCTCCCACTTGGTGTGTGCGCGTTTCTGGTTGCGCAGGAAAAAGTAGATGAGGCGACCGCGTCCCGCATGCGCAGCGAAGAGCTGGAGCATTCGCAAATCATGCACTCGCTTCATATGCTGACCGACCGTTATGGCCCGCGCGTGACGGGCACCCCGAATCATGAGCTTGCCGCGAAATGGGCCGTTCACGAGATGGAATCCTGGGGCATGAAGAATGGCCATCTGGAACCGTGGGAGTTCGGCCATCCGGGTTGGTTGAATGAGACCGCTTCCGGTTACATCACGTCTCCCATTCGGCAGAACCTGAAGCTGGAAGTGCTCGCCTGGACGCCGTCCACGAACGGCACGGTCAAGGCTTCCGTGGTACAAATCGTACCGCCCCAAGGTCCGGCGCCGCCGGCTCCTACGGCGACGCCGGGCGAGGGGCGTCGACAGGGTGGTGGTGGCGGTGGCGGCGCTCGTTTCGCGCAAGCTCGACTGGGTCCCACCAAAGATGAGATGGCCGCGTGGGTAGCGGCCAATCAAGACAAGGTGCGCGGCAAGATCGTTTTGCTGGGCAAGGCGGCCGTGATTCCGATCAACTTCGATCCGCCAGCCAAACGCCGCGCCGACGACCAGGTGAAGGCGCAGTACGATCCCGAAAATCCAAATGCAGGCCGCTTCGGCGGCTTTCCCGGCGGGCCGGGCGGCCCTGGAGGCGCGAAGCCCGATCCGAATCGTCTGACACCGGTGCAAGCAGCAGAACAAGTAGATGCCATGCTGGTGGCGGGCGGAGCGCTTGTCCGCATCAACGATGCAGCGCGCGGGGACGGCATCATCGTGGCTCAGCAGAACCGTTCTTATGACGTGGCAAAATCCGTTCCCACCGTCATCCTTCGTAATGACGATTTCGGCCGTATCGAGCGACTTCTGGCCGATGGCGAAAACATGCAGATGCAGTTCGACATCGCAAACCACGTTTACCCGGAAGGCAAGACCAGCTACAACGCGGTCGCTGAAATTCCAGGAAGCGATAAAGCGAGCGAGGTTGTGATGCTGGGCGGCCACTTAGATTCGTGGCACAGCGCGACAGGCGCAACGGACAACGCAATTGGCTGCGCCATCATGATGGAAGCCGCTCGCTTGATTGAAAAGAACGGCAAGGCCCCGCGACGCACCATCCGCGTAGCGCTATGGTCCGGCGAAGAAGAAGGCTTGCTGGGATCGCTGGCTTATGTGAAGCAGCACTTCGGGACGGCGGAAAATCCGAAGCCGGAATGGGCTACGTTGGACGCCTACTTCAATATCGATACAGGTACTGGGCGCATCCGCGGCGCCGGAATTTTTGGGCCGAAAGAAGCCTCTGCCATGCTGCGGCCTGTTCTGGCGCTTTACGGAGACTGGGGAGTGGCGGGTGTGAGCTCGACCGCAAGCCGGGCCATCGGCGGGACGGACAGCACATCATTCAACAATGCGGGATTGCCGGGTGTGGGCTTCGCGCAGGATCCGATTGAGTACAACAGCATGACGCACCACACGAACCTGGATACCTACGAGCGGATTATTCCAGACGACGTGAAGAAAGCGGCCGCGGTGGTGGCGGCCTCCGTTTGGCACGTAGCGAATCGCGATGAGATGGTTCCGCGCTTCACGAAGGAAACGATGCCCGCTGCGGTGGCCGCCCGTTAGAAAACGGCGAGATCTTACGAGATCTTGCCGATGTGGATTCCGCCGTTCACCGTTTCGACGCGGATCAACGCTCCGCCGCCGCCGAGATTCGCGCTTACGTCATGCTTGCCGCGCACGGGCGCGATTTCCGGGAACTCGCTTACCATTCCACCATTCACGGAACGTGTTTCGAGATGGGCAGCATAACGCGCCGGAATGTTGAAATGCACGCCGCCATTCTGGGTCTGAACATCGAGACCCTGGCCTTCCCATCGAGTACCCGCGAGTGCGACGTGAACGCCACCGTTTTGGGTGTGCCCCTTCACCTGTCCGGCCAAGCCGCCCAGATGGACTCCGCCGTTCTGGGTCGCGAACTCAATGTTTCCCTGAACGCCTTCAATATGAATGCCTCCGTTGTTGGCCGTGAGGACCAAGTCCGTCTTTCGTGGGACGAAGACTTCATAGGAGACGCTCCAACCTTTCTGAGACGGGCCATCGGCCGCGATCACGCCACCCGTGGCATGAACAATCACCTGAGCCGCAGTGGCTCTGGCGTCGCCGTCGGATTCGCCCTGAGTGCGAATCTGTGAGCGAACCAAAACGTCGGCACGGTCCCAGGCCGTTACCGAGATTCCGCCGTTTGTCTTGCCGTCAATATTGAAGCGAGCGGTGGAAGCGACCGTCTGTTCACGCATTTCGCAGGTGTTCACTCGTCTGGAGTTCGATTCGCGATCGTCGCAACTCAGTTGTTTTTTCTGGGCGATGGCGGGCGAAACAGCGGTGAGGGCGGCTAAGCAAAGGGAAACGCCGATTTTGTTCATGGCCGGTTAGACGGGGGACTGCTGAAAAAGTCGCTGAGATACACTTCGGGCGTCCTGGGCCGGTTTTGCCGGTGGATTTTATCCATTGCGCTTGCTTTCGAAGCCGAGTTCGGGGTCGAGGCGGCCCTCCATCGCGCGCGTCCTGCGGATGTATTTCTCGATTTCCGGAAGTGTTGAAACGAAGCCAAACTGAGCCGGGAAAAACGGGCGGTTCTGTTGTTTGTGTACTTTGCGGACCTGGATGACCTCGGTAATTTCGGTTGCCATGCGGTCACGGCGTTCGGATTGGAATTTGAAGAGGCGGGATTCGGCGGCTTGGAATTGTTTGAGAAGGCGCATTTCGTAGACGGAGAGCTTGAGGAGCGTATCGGCATCGACCTTGAAGGTGATCGCCGCGGCTAGTCCGGATTGAATGGGCTGCATGTTCTCTCCATCACCCAGGTTGATCTTCTCGGCATAGTGTTCATGGCCGATAGTGAACATGGCGCTTTCGAGCGCAC
>CAXSIG010000494.1:0-4808 GCA_964237255.1 uncultured Bryobacteraceae bacterium | reverse complement strand
TTTAGGTTTGGTGAAGTTGAACATCGAGGGGAAAGTCGGACTGGTGCATGGCGATGCGCAGGAAATCTTGCCGGGTATTGTCTGCTACATCGGCGGCAAGCATACGTATCAATCGCAGTACATCGGTGTGAATACGGCGGCAGGCACGGTGGTGTTGGCAAGCGATAACGTTTACCTGAATGAAAATCTCGAGAAGCACGCGCCGATTGCCGCCACTCTGGACGCCCAATCGAACCTGCGGGAACAGGACCGGATGAAGCGGCTGGCTGCGAGCCCCAGGTTGATTCTCACGGGTCACGATCCCGCTGTGATGAAGAACTTCCCGGAAGCGGGAGTGGGCGTGGTTAAGATCCAGTAGCGGTGGGATGTTCTTCCGTAATCGGATCTACGCGATGCGGCGGCAATAGCCCCATCTCCCGATAAATAGGACGCATCACCACGCGCATTTTCGGCAATTCCACGGTGAACCAAAGTGAACCCGCAATGCAAAACGCACCGGTAATAAGGACGGTGTGCGGAGCGCCTATCGGGTGCGCAACGGCGCCGGCGAAAAGGCTGCCAAAAGGGGCCGCGCCGAAGAAAGCCATCGTGTAATAGCCCATGACCCGCGCGCGTTTATCATCCGGTACCAACGCTTGAATGATGGTGTTGCTGGCCGACGCGCACTGCATAAGTCCGAAGCCGATGAAGGTCATCAGCACAAGCGATATCCAGAGCGTGTGGGATAAGCCGAAGAGGATTAGCGCTAAGCCAAGCACGGCAGAGGCAATCTGAAGCATTCGCGTCAATCCGACGACCGATTTCCGGCAAGCTAACGAGAGCGCGGAGACAAGCGCCCCGATTCCCGAGGCTCCGGTCAGCCAGCCCAACGTTGACGCTCCCCCGTGCAGCACCTGGCTGGCAAAGATCGGCAGCAACACTGAGTAAGGGTAGCCCATCAGACTTACCAGCGCGAAGAGCAGCAGGATGGAGCGAATGGGGCGGAATGTTCGAACGTAATCCCAACCTTCACGCATTTGGGCGAGCATGCCATTTGCGTTGCGGCGAATTTCCACGGGCGGGATCCGCATCAGGAGAAGCGATGCGATGACGGCGAAGTAGCTGAAGCCATCGATCAGGAAGCACATTCCTTCGCCCGCGACTCCGATCACCAAACCGGCAATGGCAGGGCCGATTAGCCTCGCGCCGTTCACCATGGAAGAGTTGATGGCGATCGCGTTTCCGAGATCGTTCTTATCTTCCACCATTTGGACGAGGAAGGATTGGCGGGCGGGCATATCGAATGCGTTGATCAAGCCTTGCAAAGCGGAAAGCGCGATAATCTGCTTCAGGGTAATGACATGCGCCAGCGTTAGCGCTGCTAGCGCAAGCGATTGAACCGCGGCAGCGGCTTGCGTCCAGACAAGGAGCTCTCGGCGGTTCATGCGCTCGACCCATACTCCAGCGAAGGGGCCTAGCAGGAACGAGAGAATCTGGCCGGCGAAGCTGACCACACCAAGCAGCAGCGCCGATTGCGTCATGTGGTAAACCAGCCAACTGGTCGCTACGCGCGTCATCCAGGTGCCGATTACGGAGACGCCTTGGCCGGCGAAGTAGAGCCGGAAGTTGCGATGGCGTAGCGCGCGCCATGCCTGGGACATTTCGGTCAAAGGACGATAGCCTTGGTGGAGTGAAAGCCGCAATGAAGAAGCAGAAGTTCAGCGCGAAGAAGGAGGTCCGTAAGCTTGCACGGGAGCGTGTGGGAACGGTTCCTGCTTCGCGGGTAATCACTCCGAAATCGGAACGGAAACCGAAGCATAAGAAGCAAGAGGGCGAAGAGCGTAGTTGAGCCTGCCGAACGATAAGCCGGTTTCTGTACGTCCGCTTGCGCGAACGCGGTAGCCATTCCTCTTGGCCGCCCATTACTGAACGGCTCCAGCAACCTACCCGGAAGTGTAACGGAGCGGGCCGCTCCTCCTCCCCTATTTGGTCTTGCTCCGCGCGGGGTTTTCCCTGACCGGAACAATCGCTTGCTCCGCGGTGCGCTCTTACCGCACCATTTCACCCTTACCTCCGGCCGAAACCGGCGGCGGTATCTTTTCTGTTGCACTTTCCGTAGAGAACCGCTTGAACGGAACCCTCCCGGCTGTTAGCCGGCGCGCTGCCCTGTAGAGACCGGACTTTCCTCTCGCCGAAACGAGCGGCTACCTGTCCGGCAAGCTCAAGCTTAGTTTCGCACGAGATTTGGATTTTGCTGACCCGAATTTCGACTTGGGGTGAATTTTTAGGGCTTATTTCGACCTAGCTGAAGCCTTTTTCGACTAAACTGGAAAAGTTATGGCTGTCTTCCAGGAGAAAACAGTGCCTCGGGGCACCAAACTCGCTGGATACGCCGCTCTCGCGGAAGCCATTCAACTTCGTGTTCCAATCCGGGAGCCGAGTTGCGTCTCCGACACGTTTGTCAAAGATAGCCGTCGTCAAGAGAAAACCTGGACTGTTTTCGACCAGCGCTACTGGCCAGGCGGGACCTTAATCGATCATCTCACGTTTGCGCTTCGGTACGAGAACATCGATCTCCTTGTCCTGAAACGAGCTTTTGAAAAGATACCTGCCAACGAGATTGAGGCTTTTGTTCAGGCCGCTCCGACCAGTGATCTCGCACGTCGCGCCTGGTTTTTATACGAGATGCTGACCGAGCGCTCGCTTGAGATTGAAGACGCCAAGAGCATGACGGCTATCGACTTACTCGATCCCAAACTCTATTTCACCGGAAAATCACGTCTTTCGAAACGGCATCGCGTCCGGGACAATCTGCTCGGCCTCGGCCGCTTCTGCCCGACGATACGGCGCACAGAAGCGCTGAACAATTTCGTAAACATGAATTTGTCGGCCAAAGCGCAGGAGACTGTTGGACGCACTGGCGCACACTTGCTTTCTCGCGCGGCCAGTTTCCTGCTGCTTGCGGATAGCAGGGCGAGTTTCAAGATCGAAGGGGAACAGCCGCCCCGCAATCGGCTGGAACGCTGGGGCCGCGCGATCATGCAGGCCGGCAAGAATCCGCTGACCATCGATGAAATTCTCCGACTCCATCGCGTGTTAATCGAAGACACACGCTTCGTTCAACCGGGTCTCCGCACCGACGGAGTATTCTTAGGCGAACGAGACCACTCCGCCGATCCCCTTCCGGAATTTATCGGAGCGAAACCGGAAGACCTTAGCGACCTGATGGCCGGTTTACTCGAAGCGAACGATCGGATGCGCGAGGACGGCGTCGACCCAGTCTTAATAGCCGCAGCGACGGCATTTAACTTTGTTTATGTGCATCCCTTTCAGGATGGCAACGGTCGCATGCACCGGTGTCTCATTCACCACGTGCTTGCCGAACGGAAATTCACACCTAACGGCATGGTGTTTCCCGTATCGTCTGTGATGCTTGATCGCATCGATGACTACCGGATGACCCTCCAAAGCACTACAGGACCGCTGATGCCGTTTGTCGAATGGCGGACAACATTCGATCGCAACGTTGAAGTCCTGAACGACACCGCCGACTTCTATCGCTATTTCGACTGCACGCGCGAAGCGGAGTTTCTCTATTCGTGTGTTCAACGCACCGTTGACGAAGATCTTCCTAGCGAGATCGACTACCTTCGGCGGCATGATGAGGCCATGCGGCGCATCATGGACTCGGTTGAGATGCCGGACCGCATGACGGAGAACTTGATTGCATATATCCGCCACAACGGAGGCAAGCTTTCCAAAAGGAGAAGGGAGGGAGAATTCGCTAAACTCACGGAGGAAGAAGTAAGAAACGCGGAACAAATTGTTACCGAATCGTTCCACGCGGAACATTAAGTATTTTCGGCAAAATTGACAAGCCCCAAGCCCTTCGGTATAGTCCTAAAAACTGCGTATTTTCAGTTGCTTACTGTAGTTTCGCGGGATTTGCTCTTGCCATGGGCAAACCAAGGTAAGCCTCTGGGGAGTATGGCCAATGCCTGAGAACAAACCCATCGAGCAGTTGGAGTCCACGGGCGTCATCGACCCAGAGGATTATGAGCACCTGCTTGACGACTACAGCCACTTTGTTCCTCCCGCCGAGGATGAGTTGCTGGAGGGTCGCGTCCTTCAAGTTACGCCTAAAGACGTAATCGTCGATTTCGCGTATAAATCTGAGGGAATTGTTCCGCTTGAGCAGTTCCAAAATGCCGCCGGCGAGGTGACCGTGCAGGCCGGCGACGTGATCGATGTAATGGTGGATCACCAGGCCGAGCGTGTGGAAGGCTACGTTACGCTTTCGCACCGAAAGGCCGCGCGGCTTCGGATTTGGACCGATCTAGAAAAAGCCTTCGAGCAGAAACTCACTATCTCCGGACGGATTCTAGGTCGTGTCAAAGGCGGGTTGTCCATCGACGTGGGGATTACGGCGTTTATGCCGGGCTCGCAGGTGGATAGCCGTCCGCTTCGCAATCTGGACCAGTTGATCGGGCAGGATGTGCCGGTCAAGATTATCAAGCTGAATCGCCGTCGCGGCAATGTGGTGGTTTCGCGCCGGGACGCCATGGAAGAAGATGTCCATGACCGGAAAAGCGTCACCATGGAACACCTGCAGGAAGGCGCGGTGGTCACGGGGACGGTCAAGAATCTGACCGAGTATGGCGCGTTCATCGACCTGGGCGGCATCGACGGGCTGTTGCACGTCACGGACATGTCGCACGGACGGGTGAATCATCCGTCTGAAATCTTGCAGCCCGGCGACCAAGTCACCGTCCAAGTGCTGAAGTACGATCCCACGAAAGAACGAATTTCCCTCGGCATGAAGCAGTTGA
>CAXSIG010000493.1:3777-4817 GCA_964237255.1 uncultured Bryobacteraceae bacterium | reverse complement strand
GCGGAAGAAGAAGGCGAGCCGGCCACCGTGGATGAAATGGCAGCTCGATCCAACGGTCGCCCTCTCTGGGGCGTGCTACGCGGCGATGTCGATGATTTCAGCCTTCGCCTCCGCCGCCTGCAAAGCATTGAGGAGCACGTCCACCTCTCGGTTCTCTACAAACAGTTTTTCGCCAGCGAACTGGAAATCCTCTGTAGCATGCCGGAGTTCTGGCGCAGAGTCACGGTCCTTTACTCCGGTGGAAACGCCTTTGCAGTCTACGGTTCGTGGGACGCTCTCATTTCCCTCGCGCGCGAACTGCAGCGAATGTTCGGCCGCTTCGTCGAAGAAAGCCTGAAAGATTTCCCCGGCCCGGAAGCAAAGACCATCACCATGGCCTGCACGCTTGCCGAGACACCGGATACCCCTCTCAACGAAGCCTACGCACAATGCGGACGCGATCTGGCCCTCGCCAAAGCTTCGGACAAAGATTGCATTTCCATCCTCGGCCGCATCCTTGAATGGAAGCAATTGGCGGACGCCGCCGACCTGAAGGATGCCGTGGAACGCGTCAGCGAAGAGTTCCGTCGCGGATCGCAGTTTCTCTCTGAGCTGGATGCGTTATACCAAAAAGCGTCGTCCCCGTATCTGACGGATCAGCAGAGGCTACTTCACCGGGCGTACCGGTTCCAGCGCCGCTTCACCGCGGCCGCGACCAGAGGTTCCAAGGAGCGCGAGTTCGGAAAGCTCCGCAACCATCTCATCAACGAAATTGTGGGGCGCAATGTTCGCCCCGCGAAAGGGAAACAGTTCAAGCTAAGACCCGCCGGTGTTGTAGCACTGGAATGGGCGAAGCTCGCGCAGGAAAACTAGCAATGGCAGACGAACAACAACAATCGAAACCCCAGGGCGGTGGTGGAGGCGGCAATAGGCCTCCTCGCGAAGGGGGACGCCCACAAGGTAACCGACCCCCCGGCGCTGGTGGCGGACGTCCAAATGACCGAGGAGATCGGGGTGACCGCAGACCCGGCGGTGGCGATCGAGGTGGTGACCGGGGCGGC
>CAXSIG010000493.1:0-3767 GCA_964237255.1 uncultured Bryobacteraceae bacterium | reverse complement strand
GGCGACCCCATTTCCGGCAACCCCAGGACCGAACCGGTCCGCAACGCCTACGTCGCCTGGACGGTGGCGTTGACCAAGCACTTCGCCAACGACAACATCGTCTGGGAAATCTGGAACGAGCCGGACAACCGGGGCGGCGACAAGCCGCGTTTTGAAACCCCGGAGATCGAACTCGAAAAGCTGATTTCGGATAGCCTCTATCTCGACAACCAGGCCCACGGCATCGTCAGCCGAATGCGCGACATGGACACCGGTACCAAGAGCCAACTACGCCGTCTCTACAGCGCGGTTCGCCGAGCCGTTCGCGCCCCGGAAACGGAACGCCAGCATGAATTTGTGATGCTGCGCGCGCGTGTCGCCTACACCATCGCGCGCCACAGCCTCCGCAGCCTCGATCAAATTGAGCGGCTGCTCCTGCAAGTCACGCGCAAGAACGACCAACGCGGCTACGAACGTTTCAAGGATCTGTTCGAAGCCATCATCGCCTACAACGAGTAAGAACCATGAGCGCCCATACCGCACAAACAGAATTGAAGTTGATCGGGAAGTTGATTCTCGAAGGAGATATGCACTGCGAAACCGGCCTTCACGTCGGCGCAGGCAAGGGATCGCTCGAAATCGGCGGCTCGGATAATCCGGTGGTGAAAGATGCGCTCGGCCGGCCTTATGTCCCCGGCTCCACGTTACGAGGACGCATTCGTTCGCTTCTCGAACAAGCGACAGGCATGGCGGTTCCGTCCGAACTAATCTTTATCTCCAAGCGCAAAGGCCAGGAAGTCCGCATTCACCAGAGCGACCGCCCCGATGACGAAATCTGCATTCTCTTCGGACGCAGTCCCAGCGAAGGCAACAATGCTTCGCCCGCGCGCCTGGCGGTCTTCGATGCCCCTCTCGATCTCGACAGCATCACGCAACAAATGCGTGAAACGCTGGACGATGAACTGACCGAAGTAAAGAGCGAGAACGCTATCGACCGCATCACATCTTTGGCAAGTCCCCGTACCATCGAGCGCGTTCCAGCGGGTGCGAAGTTCAAGATCCGCTTCGTTATGGACGTTCTCTGCGAAGAAGACGCCCCGTTACTTGGTCTGCTGCTCCAAGGTCTCCGACTCCTCGAAGACGATGCGCTAGGCGGCGGTGGATCGCGCGGCAGCGGTCGCGTGCGCTTTGCAAATCTCAGCTTGAGCTGGCGCAACAAAGATTACTACGCGAAAGGCGGCGAGGCGAAGCAACTAGTGCCCTCTGGCGACCTTGCCGCGATCCAGTCGTTCTCTATCGATGAAGCTTGGCTTCATGCTTAAAAATGAAACCTGGCTTCACAGTTAAGCTGCGGCCCACCGGTCCGTGGCGCATCGGGGACGAGGCACTGTACGGAAGCGATACGCTGTACTCGGCAGTCACCAGCGCAATGTACCTGCTCGGCCAGCGCGACGAGTGGCTCGCCGCAGGCTCAACGATTCGCTTCTCGTCCTGTTTCCCTTTCATCGGGAACACAGGCTTGATCACGCCTCCGAAGTCGCTGTGGCCGCCGCCACCCTCCGCAAAGATCCGCTGGAAAGGCGCGCGCTTTGTTCCACTTCCCGCGGTACGAGATTTAGTCGCCGGTAAGACGCTGAACGAAGACGCTTACTCGCTCGATGGTCCCAGCCAGTGCCTGGTCCCGTCAGGTAGGCCCGGCCCATTTCGACAAATTGTTCGACATGCTGCCGCGGTAGATCGGATCACAGGAGTTGCCGAGCCGCATTCCACAACAGGCATCGAGTTCACTCCCAATGCCGGCCTCTGGTGTCGGGTCTCCTTCGATACGGAAGAAGTCATGAATCACTGGACCGAATCCGTCCAAGCGGCCTTCCGCCTTCTGGCCGATTCAGGCTTTGGCGGCAAGCGTTCACAAGGATGGGGACGCGCCGAAAGACCGCACTTCTCGAAACCGAATCACCTGCACGATGAGGTGCCGCACGAAGGCGACTATTGGCTCCTCAGCGCCTTCATCCCCGGCCCCGATGACGAAGTGGATTGGGCACGCGGCAGTTACTCCGTCGGTGTGAAGACCGGGCGGGTGGATGCGAACGGCTCGCTAAAGAAACAGGTACGAGTCATCGAAGAAGGTTCCGTCCTTTACGCCTCGAAGCCTCTCGAAGGTTCTGCGCCGGACGTCGCTCCCGATGGCTTCGCGCATCCCGTTCTCCGCTTCGGTTTCGCCTTCGCCATTCCGCTGCATGAGGAGGTCTTCGCGTGAAATACAAAGTCACGTGCCTCACCCCCACGCTGGTAAGTGGCGGAGAAAAGCTCGCGCCCATCGACTATATGGTCTGGAAAGACCAAGTCAACGTCCTGGACCAATCCCGGATTTTCCGACTCCTCGCGAAGGGTCCGCGCCTGGAAGGCTATCTTCGCCAACTCAAGACGGCGACACGGCTCGATTTCGCATCCTGGGGCGGCTTCGCCCAAAACTACGCCGGCCGTCGCGTCCCTTTTGAAAACGCGGCTTATTCCGAATACTGGAACAAAGCGCCGGTCGAAAGCCTAAGCATCCCGACCTTCGCGGAAGATACCCGAGGGTCCTATCTCCCCGGAGCCGCGATCAAAGGTGCTCTACGAACCGGCTTGATGATTGCCGGTATGCGCGATAACTCCGTGCCCGAACTCGCGGCGCGGTACGGTGGCACGGAGCGTCCGCCAAGACGGGCTGCGGAAGCCATCGAAGAACAATCCGTAGGGAGCCGTACCCGATACTTCGGCGCCGGTGATTCCACCCCGGTGCCCTCTTCGGTGTTCAAGATTTACCTGGTTCGAACGTCCACGCTGCAAACCAAGGGAGCCGGATTCCAACTCGCATGGAAGCAATCGCCGCGAGGTGCCGTCCAACGCGCGGAAGAGAGTACGCCCGCCTTTGTCGAAATGGCGGTGCCGGGTACCAGCTTCGATGGCGCGTGGAATGAACACGCATTCCTCGATGACCCCGAAGTCCGCCGTGTGCTCCGGTGGCGGGACCCGGTCACACGAGAAGGAATTTTTCGCGCCGCGAATCACTATGCCGCCAGGCAACTTGACGCGCACGCTCATTACGCTGAGATAACCGGCCTTGCCAACCTGACTACACAAATCGGCTTGCTTCGCGACTCCCTGGCGAAAGCCGAAGCGAATGGAACCTGTTTATTGTCCGTAGGTTGGGGAGCGGGCTTCCTCGGAAAATCAGCGCTTCTCGATACGGCAACCGCAGACGCTAAAAAGATTCTTCAAGCGCAAAACACGTATTCCCGCGCCATTGCCTCAGGTCTTCCATTTCCAAAAACCCGTCGGATTGTCTTTCTGAATAACCAGCCCGGAACCCTTCCGGGGTGGGTAGAATTACAGGCCGGATGATAGACTGTCGGTGGAATGAAGTTCGCTTTCGCCGCTCTCTTTGCTTTTGCCGCTTCAGCAGCAGTCCCGACCTTCACGGACGACGTCGCCCCGATTCTCTATCGGCACTGCACCACTTGTCATCACGCAAATGACTTAGCGCCCATGTCCCTGATTACCTATCAGGAAACCAAGCCTTGGGCATCTGCAATCCGGGAAGCGGTTCTTACCCGCACCATGCCGCCCTGGAAAGCGGATCCGCATTACGGAAAATTCAGTAACGATTCCAGCCTGAGCGACAAAGAAATCGCGACGATCAAAGCATGGGTAGACGGCGGCAAACCGGAAGGCGACCCAGCGAAGCTTCCGTCGGCACCTACTTATTCCACGGAATGGAAAGCAGGCAAGCCTGACGTAGTCAT
>CAXSIG010000492.1:2064-4819 GCA_964237255.1 uncultured Bryobacteraceae bacterium | reverse complement strand
GAACGCTCGACTCGCGAATCGCATAGATCGTGCTGTAACTTCTTCTCCGGTAGCATCGCGCGTGATGGGTCCGCCACTTGCTTCTTGTGTTCCCGGAGGCCTTGCGGTCAGGTCCGGGCTAATAGCATCCCAGTGCTTGCCGCCATCTTTCGTGCGATGGACGTACTGTGATCCGTAATAGGCAGTGTGCGGAGTATTCGGCGAAACATCCATAGGAGACACGCGCTGGAAGCGATAGATAAGGGCGTCACCGCCGTTGCCGTAGAGTGATTGACCCCCGATCCAATAGCGCTGTTCATCCGTTGTCAGGATGTTCTGCCGGGTGAATTGCCCTTTGCATCCGCCATACACGATATTCGGATTTTGCGCATCGGGAATGATCGGCCCGGTTTCGCAGCCTGGACCGATGCGGAACTCCTGACCGGTTCCGAGCGGTGTGCTGGGAATGATCACTGTGGTGTTGTCCTGTTGGGCACCGTAGAGCCGGTACGGATACTGATTATCGACAGCGACTTGATAAATCTCCGCGGTCGGCTGGTTGTCTTGTGAACTCCAGGTGCGGCCGCCATCAAGCGACACATTCGCGCCGCCGTCGTTCGCCTGAATCATGTAGTCCGAATTCTTCGGGTTGATCCAGACATCGTGATTGTCGGAATGCGGGCTCAAAGCGCGGGAGAAACTCTTCCCGCCGTTGGTCGATTTGAACCAGCCTTCATCGCCGACGTAGACGATTTCGGAGTTGTTCGGGTCGGCGCCGAGCGTGTCGTAATAGAACGGCCGAGTAATTAGTGATGCGGACGCATTGATCAACTGCCAGGTGGTACCTGCGTCCTCGGACCGATACAATCCGGAGCCGGGCTTGGCTTCAATGAGCGCGTAAAGGCGGTTCGGCTTCGATGCGGAAATCGCGACGTTCGAGCGCCCGAATAATTCCGTCGGCAACCCACCGGACAGCTTTGCCCAGGTGTTGCCGCCGTCAGATGACTTGTAAATGCCGCCTTCCAGAGCGCCGCTGATGATGGTCCAGGGCTTTCGCTGTGCATGCCATAAGCACGCGAAGACAACATCGGGATTGCCGGGTTGCAGTTCCAGATCGGCAGCGCCGGCCAGGTCTGAAAGAAAAAACACTTGCTTCCAGGTCTTGCCTCCATCGGTGGTACGATACACGCCGCGCTCTTTCGAGGGCGCGAATGGGTTGCCTTGTGCTGCGACGAACACGATATCCGGATTCGTTGGGTGAATGCGGATGGTTGCAATTTGGCCGGCATCGCGCAAACCGATGAACTGCCATGTCTGGCCTGCATCCGTCGACTTATAAATGCCGCGCCCGATCGAAACGTTGGACCGGATCTTGGATGATCCTGTACCTACATAGATCACACTTGGATTAGACAGAGCGACATCGATCGCGCCCATGGAGCCAGTCGATATTTGGCCGTCGGAAATATTGCGCCAGGAGTGACCGGCATCGGTGGTCTTCCAGATCCCACCGCCGGTTGAGCCCATGTAGTAAGTTCGTGGGTCAGAGGGAACACCGGTAATCGCGGTAACGCGACCACCGCGGTTTGGGCCAATGGACCGGTACCGAAGTGAAGAGTAAAAGGGTTGACTCTGAGCAAAGAGTGCGTTGGTAAATAAGGCTAACGTGCAAAGGCGAAAAAGCATGAGGATGACTGGGGAGGAAGTAGGACCATTATCGCCTGACTGCCTCCGATCCTTAGTTAGGAAGGAGCATGGCGGTTCGCTTTGCGCTACTCGCTTCAGCGCTCTTCACGTGGTCTTTGTTTTCACAGACGCCCGACATAGCGACCCCAGGGCAGATCGGCTTTCCTGCCAGCATGCCGCCAACATTCTCAACATCGCTGTTACCAGAAGTTGACGTAACTTCAACCAACTTGTGAGAACTGGCATCCCGGGCCGAGCTGAACTGTTTCCTCTAGAAGGGGAGGTTCGGGAGGAATAGTCCCCGACGCAGCACCCGGCGGACCAACATTCCCAAACTCCATTCATTTTTCACGCAAATTTACTTTGCTGCTTGCATTTTCGTCAATGAATCGAAAGGTTTATTTTAAGCAGGCCGGCATGCTCGCACCGTCCCCCCGGTGGCTACATCCGAAAATAACGCGGAAGCGACCCGGCACAATACTTATCATCACCACAGAAATTGCCGAAGCCTTAACCTGGTCGGTTTAGCGGGACAATGTCGACCAGCTAAATGCGGCTGCGTCGGTCCCAATGAGTTGATGCGTCGCGTGCCTGTGCGATTCTTAGCAATCGCACGTACTTACTGGCGCTCGGCGCAAACCGTGCATCTCAGAACAGAGGCACGGCGAAGAGTGTGCCGATTGCCGCACTATCCTGCGAATCGGCTTTGACCAAAGGCGTGTCGAAGCGATCCGGGTAGTTTGCCTCAGTGCTTCTCGAAGAGAGGCATGCTTCGACCGGCGGTTATGCTTCAGCACCTCCCGTCATTGAAATTTAGGGGGATGTTTAAAGATTTGTCGGGCAATATCGGGCAATGCGCGACGGCAGCGATGGCACTCGTGGCAACGTAGAATCTGTAAGTTACACATCCCAACAGACGCGTGTGGGTTGGAATCCCACCCTCACCGCCACCAACTCTTTTGTAATGTTTTGCTTACGTTCGCCTTGCAATGAACCAGTTGTAAATTCCGTGGTTTGTACGGTTAACGAGTTAATAGTCAGCCTTTGCCGACGCCCTTACCTCGACGCGCCTCTGACCTGCACCCATTTT
>CAXSIG010000492.1:952-2054 GCA_964237255.1 uncultured Bryobacteraceae bacterium | reverse complement strand
AGGCGTTCCCTAAGTTTGTAACATGACATTTTGGCTAGCGGCAAAGGCCTGAGCGAACTCGTGGGGCGTTCGGTAATCCAGACTGCCATGCGGGCGTTTTTGGTTATAACGTAAACGATCTACTCCTGGAAAGCGAAGTACGGCGGCATGGAACCGAACGAGGCCATGCGACTTCGGCATCTGGAAGACGAAAACAACCGGCTGAAGAAGCTGGTGGCCGAGGTCTGCCTGGATCGCGAGATGTTGAAAGCCCTGCTAATAAAAACGGCCTGAGCTCGTAGACGGTCGTAACCATTCCAGCCAATGTCGCTGGGTGTGTGACTCCCGTTGTCTTTCAAACTGGCGATTACGTGAGTAATACAACGACTATTTAAATTGCTTCGAGTGGGCGAACTTGCACGCCGAATTTCCCGGCGTCAACGCAAGTGACGTGCAGCGGCTATTCTCAAAAACTACCTTCTCGCTAGGGGGCATTGGACTCTTTCGTGGCAATGCGATGACGGTACCCACGGTTGTAGACGGAGCCTCTGGAACTTTGTCCGCACTACCCCTATCTTTCAAGGATGGGGAGCGACCCGTTGGGATCTGATTCCTCCCGGATCGTGCGTAGTCGATTCGGGAGCAGCATTTCACGGAGCATTTCTCACGTTCCAGTTTTTAGACGCGGGAACCGCATTGACCGTGAGCGGCGCTGGGGGGCAGCGAACTGTTCTACGCTTGCCGTCCCCGCTGGCTCAGTCCCTCACAGCGGAGCAATACCTTAGTCCTCTCGACTTCGCCGGTGGATTTGTGCGCCCAGGAGCATTCACCATCGGCGGCCCAGGGACGAAGGATGTCGGACCGTTTACTGCGACGGCAACCTTTCCTGATCCTCTCCTGTAATGGACAAACGAGAATGACATCGACAGCATTGATCGTTCGTAAGGGACTAAGGTGACATGGACTGGCGGCGATCCGAAGGGCTTCGTGCAGATATTAGGATTCAGCGCGGCGCCTGCTAATCGATTTGCGGGTTCCGCGTTCGTTTGTACGGCACGGACTGCGGATTAAAGCTTCACGGTGCCGCCTTACGTCTCGATGGCGATGGTACCCAGCAATCCCT
>CAXSIG010000492.1:434-942 GCA_964237255.1 uncultured Bryobacteraceae bacterium | reverse complement strand
TTCCAGGGGTGATTTGGCCGACTTCGCTGTGGGTGCAGGGTTTTTCCGCTCCCACATTCTTTCAGGCAGACGGGTTGGATTTGGGCATTGTCAACCAGTGGTCGAACAACGCCCGGACGGTTAGTTTTTACGGGGTCAGCAGGAATTCAGTAGTGGCTAGCGGGTTGCTTCAAGTCGTACATCTCGGCGTAGGCGGCGTTCACGCCTGACCGGATAAGCAGCTACACGGCCGCTTTTAAATGGTTTGCGACACTAACGACTCATACGGCTGCGCCATGATTCGGGCGCTTGTCCGGAGCAGGCACAATGCCTCATCCGTCGGTTTCATTTGGCCGTGCATCACTTCCAAGCCCATTTGGATCATCCGAGCGGCGGCACAACCCACAATCCGTTCCCGCGATGCGACAACTTCCGATTCCTCAATCTCGCTTTCAACCAGATACTTCTCGATGAACGCCCTCAGCGCGGGACGTATAGCGGACAGCACGCCGGAACTTTGCCGGGACCT
>CAXSIG010000492.1:0-424 GCA_964237255.1 uncultured Bryobacteraceae bacterium | reverse complement strand
CACCCAATAGGATAGATAAGCTTGCACAAAGCAGCCCGCGTCCCAACAGGGGTCGCCCAAGTCCGCCAATTCCCAGTCGATCCATCGTAAAGTTCCGTCGCCTGTTTCGGATGGAGACCATACGCAGTTCTCCCACTTGACATCGCCGTGAATCAATGAGACGCATCGCCAATTCGCCGCCATCCGATCCAGTGCCGGAGCCAGCACGGGATCGTTACGCACAAGGTCGATCAATTCTCTCTGGCCGGCTCCCAGCCATTGCAGCAAAGGCCCACCGCGATGCGCCGTGTAGATCCCCGGTGGGCAACGGTCGAAGTATTCGACACGCGCACTCCCGCTCAGCGTTTCTATTGGCTGACGATGCAAAAGCGCAAGCGTACGACCTGCGGCTCTCGCAAATGGAAGCGAAATGGCCGAAGCCGGA
>CAXSIG010000491.1:0-4877 GCA_964237255.1 uncultured Bryobacteraceae bacterium | reverse complement strand
AGGCTCAGTCTCTCCAGAAACTCCCGCCCGCGGCGCAAGACCTGCATGCCTGGGCCGCTTCCCTGGCAAATCGCGGAGCCGATATCGCGTTATTCGATCGCTGCATCGCGGAACTCGAGAAGGCGCCGCTTCCCAAGTCCTCCTCGCTTGGAAAGAAGCCCTTGATCGTAATCGGCGATGAAGCGCTCGCAGCGTCGGATGACTATAAAACCAAGCTAGCCACCCTCCTTGCGCTGTCCCAAAACAGCAGTGCCATGGTGGCGCCGAACAGTAGCCACTCCGTGCCGATGGATGCGCCGGAAGTAATCATCCAGGCCATCCGCCAAGTAGTCGGCGTGGTGCTGCACGCGGCGCTACACTAGATCATGACCCGTCGTGAGCTGCTCGCATCCGCCGGAGCCGTCGCTTTTTCCAAACCCCTCGTAGCCGCTCCCGTTAAGAACGAAGCTCAGCCCGTCGCCGTCGCAAAGTGCCCTTCCTATAGCGGAGATCTGAACGCCGCGCTCGCCCCCATGTTCGACCAGATCGGCGGACTGGAACGGATCGTCAAAAACAAAACAGTAACGGTGAAACTTAACCTTACCGGCAGCCCCGGCCTTCGCTTCCAAGGCAAGCCGCTCGGCCTGACGCATTACACAAATCCCAAGATGGTCGGCGCGGTCGCTTACCTGATGGGGCGTGCGGGAGCGAAACGGATCCGCTTCGTCGAAAGCGCTTGGGCGTCCGGTGGACCGCTTGAAGACTACCTGCTCGATTCCGGCTGGAACGTACGTTCGCTGCTCACCGCCGCGCCTAACGTCGAGTTCGAAAATACTAACGCGCTCGGCAAGGGCAAACGGTACTCGCGACTCAAAACCGCATCCGGCGGCTACATCTTCCCCGCCATCGATTTCAACCACGCCTACGAAGATACGGACGTTTTCGTCAGTCTCGCGAAACTGAAGAACCATGCCACCTGCGGCGTTACGCTCAGCATGAAGAACTGCTTCGGCAACACGCCCGCTTCCATCTACGGTGACGACGCCAAGCTCGATGAGCCCAACGAAACTCCCGGCAGCGGTCGCGTGAACACCTGTCATCTCGGCAAACGCCAGCCCTCCAGTTCCGCTCCCTCCGAAAACGACACCACCTCCCCGCGCGACCCGGGCTACCGTATGCCCCGCATCGTAGTCGACGTAATTTCTGCTCGCCCCATTGATCTCGCCATCATTGACGGCATCACCTCCATGGCCGGTGGTGAAGGCCCGTGGGTAGGAAAAAATCTCCGTTACGTTGAGCCAGGCGTCTTAATCGCCGGAACCAACGCGGTGAACACAGATACAGTCGGAACGGCTGTTATGGGCTATGATCCGCGTGCCGCGAAGAATGCCGTCCCTTTTCGAGGCTGTGACAATACGCTTCTCCTTGCCGAAGCGCGCGGCTTAGGTTCCGCGGACCTGAAGAACATCGAAGTAACCGGCACTCCAATCGAAAAGGCGATCTATCGTTATGAAGTCTAGTCTCGTTTTCCTCCTCTCTATTGGTGTCCAGGCCGCCACCATGTTTCCCCCGGTGCGCGGTACCCGCGAAATGGCTGGCGCAGGCAATAGCATGGAGGTGGAAGCCGGGATTCGCATTCTTCAGCAAGGCGGCAATGCCGTCGACGCCGGTGTCGCCAGCGTCCTCACTGCCGCGGTAACCGAACAGGACCACTTTGGCCTGGGCGGTGAAATCCCCATCATCATCAAGATGGCCGGTAAGCCGCCGATCATTATCGGCGGTGTCGGTCCCGCGCCCGCCAAAGCAACGGTCGCTTTCTACAACGCGCGTAAGCCGGAGAAATGGGAAGAGCCGAACAACATGCCGCCCATCCCGGCGCAAGGGATCCTCGCCGCTACCGTCCCAGGCGTTTTCGATGGGCTGATGCTCGCGCTCGAACGCTACGGCACCATGAGCTTCGCGCAGGTAGCCCAGCCCGCTATTGAGCGCGCCGAAGGGTTTCCCGTCACCGAAGTTCTTTCCCAGTACCTCCGCAATAACGAGGCGATTCTCCACCTCTGGCCCGTATCTTCCGCTTTCTTTCTCCCAAACGGACGCGTCCTGCAACCCGGCGAAATCCTCCACCTGCCGGACCTTGCCCGCACGCTGAAGGAACTCGCGACGGCGGAAAAGAAAGCCCACGGCAAGCGTGACAAGAAGATTGAGGCCGTTCGCGATTACTTCTACCGCGGCCCACTCGCCAAGCGCCTCGCCGCTTTCTCCGAAGCGAACGGAGGCCTGATCCGCTTTGACGATCTGGCCAAATATCACGCCGAAGAGGACGCGCCGCGCATTACTAACTATCGCGGCTATGAAATCGTTAAGCCCGGCTTCTGGACGCAAGGCCCGGTCATGCTGGAAGCGCTCAACATGCTGGAAGGTTATGACCTGAAGGCCATGGGTCATAACAGCCCGCAGTATCTCCATACATTAGTCGAAACCGTGAAACTGGCCTTTGCCGACCGCGACCGCTATTACGGCGATCCCAAATTTTCCAAGATTCCCGAAGAGACTTTGCTGTCGAAAAACTACGCCGCCGAGCGCCGCAAACTGATCGACCCCGCCGTATCCAGTATGGCGTCGCGCCCCGGTGCCTTCGCGCCCCCACTCTTACCGAATTCCATCTCCAGCCCAACGGTCGGCGCGCAAGACACTACCTGCGTCGATGTCGTCGATAGTCAGGGCAACGTCTTCTCCTCGACGCCCTCCGGAGCTTGGCTTCCGTCCGTGATCGCGGGCGATACGGGCATCCCGTTGGGCTCCCGGCTCCAATCGCTGGTAACCACGGCGGGTCATCCCAACATGCTCGAAGGCGGCAAGCGGCCGCGCGTCACCCTCAGCCCAACCCTCGTCATGAAAGACGGCAAACCGCTGATCGCCATGTCCACTCCTGGGGGCGATAACCAGGACCAGGCCCTTCTCCAAGTCCTGCTCAACATGCTCGAATTCAACATGACGCCGCAGGAAGCTGTCGAATCGCCCCGCTTTCAAACCGAGCACTTTTACGCGTCCTTCGCCAACCACGAATTCGTCCCCGGCAGGTTGAATCTGGAAGTCCGGATCCCCAAGGCGACCATCGAAGCACTGGCCGCCCTGGGCCACAAAGTAAACGTAACCGGCGAGTGGAGTAACTTATCCGCCCCGGTCGTCATTAAGATCGGCGATGGTGTCCTTGAAGGCGGCGCCGACCCCCGCCGGAGCCGTTTCGTTTTCGGCCGCTAAGTCTTAACAAGATTTAACCCAGCGAGATTAACGGAAGTTATTCGGGTTGCGTATATAAGACCATGACCACTTACCCAAAGGCCGTTCTTTCGGTCCTTTGTACAGCGATCACCGTATCCGCCTGGGCTAATCCGCTTCCCGGCCACATTCACCCTAAGCTTCGCTCGGCGCAGGATAATGGCCGTGTCTCTCGCGCGCAGGTTCTCCGTCACATTACCGTTGCGCTCTCGCCATCGGACGCCCAAAAGTCAGACCTTGAAACCTTCCTGAAGCAGCAGCAGGATCCCACGTCCCCGGATTTCCATAAGTGGCTCACGCCCGATCAATACGCCGACCGTTTCGGCGCGACCGAATCGGACGTCAACTCCGTCTCGGACTGGCTTCGTTCCGAAGGTCTGAAAGTTGAAAGCGTGGGACGAGGCCGCACCTGGATCGCGGTGAGCGGAACCGCTCCTCAAGTGGAACAAGCGTTCCAGACCGAACTTCACTCCTACACCACAGCGGATGGTGAGACCCACTACGCCAACGCGACGGAGCCAAACATACCGGCGAATCTACAACACCTGGTGAAGCACATCCGGGGTCTGAATGATTTCCGGATGAAGCCCGCCAAACGCGTTGCAACGGCAAAATATACCTCCACCAAAGGCAATCACTACCTCTCGCCAGACGATTTCGCCACCATCTACAACATCTCGCCTCTCTACCTCCAAGGCATCGACGGAACCGGCCAAAAGATGGTGATCGCCGGCCAAACGCGAATCAACCTTTCCGATATCCAATCCTTCCGAACCAGATTCGGTCTCCCTTCCAACGATCCACAAGTGATTCTGGTCCCCAACACACGTGATCCCGGGATCAGCAAGGATGACCTTTCCGAAGCCGATCTGGATCTGGAATGGGCGGGAGCCACGGCGCGAAACGCAACAATTCTCTACGTCTATACAGAGGATGTCATGGATGCCGTTCAGTACGCCATCGATCAGAACCTCGCCCCAGTGATCAGCACCAGCTATGGGAGCTGCGAACTGGAGAACACAAGCGCCGATGTAGCCACGCTGCAATCTTGGGCGCGCCAGGGCAATGCGCAAGGTATCACCTGGTTTTCCGCATCGGGCGACGATGGCGCCGCGGATTGCGGAACGTCCCGTAACCCAGGTCTGTCCGTCGATCTCCCCGGCAGCATCCCCGAGGTCACCAGCGTCGGCGGTACCACGTTGAAAGAAGGCGCCGCGAACTTCTGGAACCCGACTACCACCGCGACCGGCGCATCCGTGATGTCTTACATTCCGGAAACGGCCTGGAACGATAGCGAAGCCGACGGCGAACCGGCATCCACCGGAGGCGGCGCGAGCGTAATGTTTGCGAAACCCGCTTGGCAGTTAGGAACCGGTGTACCGGATGACGCCGCACGGCACGTCCCTGATGTCTCGTTCGCCGCTTCGGCCGACCATGACGGATATCTTGTTTACACCAGCGGATCCCTGAACGTCTTCGGAGGAACCTCTGCCCCCACTCCTGCTTTCGCCGGAATGACCGTGCTCCTCAACCAAGCCCTAAACTCCAAGGGCCTCGGTAACATCAATCCCCAACTCTACGCGCTGGCCCAAAGCAGCCCGGCGGCATTCCACGACGTC
>CAXSIG010000490.1:2756-4885 GCA_964237255.1 uncultured Bryobacteraceae bacterium | reverse complement strand
GTCGCGTCCCACGTGGGCGCGTGGATTGAAACAGGCTAGAGAAAATCTCCCACTTGTTCTCGTCCGAGTCGCGTCCCACGTGGGCGCATGGATTGAAACCTCCTGAATACACAGGAGAATCATGATCTGAACCGTCGCGTCCCACGTGGGCGCGTGAATTGAAATTGCCACTGGTTACACTCCACTTCCGTTAATGAAAGCCGAGTCCCTGATCAGCACCGTTTTAAGCGCCAGCTCCCGGCAAAACTGGTGATCACCACAATCCGGGCGACAATCGCTTAAATTCAACCGTGTCGTGTTTCTAAACCACTTTGTAGCAGGAGCGTTAGTCCGGCATGCATCCGGACCAGTTTGCGGTGGTGATCTTTCTAACACCTGTTAGCTGCGAATCGCAAATCCTGTATGTCAATCTTCTGAAATTGGGATTCCTGAAGCCCTGCATGTTGAAAACAAAGTGTTTACCTCGGAGGCCGGATTGCTTTTAAGTTGTCATCACGTGAGACAACTTTTCCTACTTTTTCTTACCGCAGTGTTTGCAATTCAGCCAGTTGCGGCGCAGCTAACCCGAGGCGCTATTTTAGGCACCGTACAAGATCCTTCGGGCGCGGCTATTGCAAACGCATCCGTGAAGATCACAAATCTAGCGACGGGCGCCGAGCGCACCACCAATGCCAATAGCGACGGTTTGTACCGTTTGCCCGGAGTAGATCCCGGCAGGTATTCCATCTTGTTTGCAGCTTCCGGCTTTTCGGAGACAAAAATCAATTCGGTGGAGGTCACTACTTCGCAGGAGGTCACGTTGAATCAACGGCTCTCCATCGGTACTACCGCGACTTCAGTAGATATCAGCGACAATCCCCCCGGCGTGGAACTTTCGAAGACCACAGCGACGATTGAGCGAACAATTCCGCAACAGTTCATAGCGAATGTCGCGGCATCCGCACAGAACCGCGACGTAAATCAGTTGGCGCTGCTAGCCCCCACGGCCGTCGTAGGCCCGGGATCATCCGGCATTTCGCTGAATGGCCAGCGCGCGCGCAACAACAACTTTCTTCTGGACGGCATCGACAACAATGATTCGAGCGTCACCGTCAGCAACAATCGCGTCACGCCGGAATCGAGCGGTGAATTTCAAGTCCAGGCACAGGCCTATTCGGCTGAATTCGGCCGCAACAGCGGCGGACAGGTCCAGGTAATCACGCGAAGCGGCACTAACGCCTTTCACGGGGAAGCTTATGAATATTGGCAGGGCAATGCGCTAACACCCGTTACACTGCCCAGCAAGCGAAGCGGCTTCACCAGCACGCCGCGCTTTACATTGAATGAACCGGGCGGTAGCCTGGGTGGCCCCGTGCTGCGGAACAAGTTATTTTTTTTCGCAAACATGGAAAACGACCGCCAAGCGCAGGGTAAGAGCCCCGCTAATGCGACCTCAGTAACTATTCCAACCGCGGCAGGATTCACGCTTCTTTCCAGCGTGCCTCTGGGAACGGGCGAAACGGCGGCGGCTCGTGCGGCTGTTCTGAACTCGCTTCAGTTTCTCTCGGGAATCTATGCGCAAAATCCGGTTTTCTTTAATCCCAAAAATGTGACGATCAACGGAGTCGCTGTTCCTTTCGGGACGGTGAACATTCCTCTCGCCAATCCATACATCTTCTGGCTGGGAACCGCGCGAGTAGATTTCATCGCGGGGGCCCAAGACAGTCTCTATGAGCGCAGCTCCGTCGACCGCCGGAACCAGCCGGACGTGGCCAGCAATGTCGGTTTCGGCACCCTGTTCAGCGCCGCGCAGAGCATCTCTCGCCAAAATCACGTTCTTAGCGAAACACATACCTTCACACCCAGTCTTACGAATCAGGTGAGCGTTGCGTTTATCCGGAGTATTCTCGGCTTTCCTGAGAACGATCCTAACGATCCGTCCACCACCATCACAGGTGGCTTCACAATTGGCGGCGCGTCTAACTTCCCGCAAGGTCGAACCACAAACGAGTTCCAAATTCTAGATACCGCCTCCTATGTTTTAGGGAGACATACCCTCAAATTTGGCGAGAACATCACCCGGCAACCGCTCTTCAACCAGGCGGCGTTCGATTCCAAGGGGACTTACAGCTTCAGCACCTTCTCCGACT
>CAXSIG010000490.1:0-2746 GCA_964237255.1 uncultured Bryobacteraceae bacterium | reverse complement strand
TTGAATAATCAGCCGGCCTCTCTCGCTTTGGCGCTGAACACCGCCAGCTTCGATGCGCGGCAAGTCCAGCAGGGTTATTTCGTGCAGGACGACTTCAAGGCCACAAAGAATCTGACTTTTAATCTTGGGTTGCGTTATGAGCGAGCCGGAGCTCCTTTTGGCTTCTTCGGCGCGACCGACCCGACGATTCGTGCGACTGTGGTGCCCGGTCCGACCCAGAGCGACACCAACAATTGGGCTCCGCGTTTGGGCGTGGCTTACAGTCCGTCGTTCAAAGACGGACTGCTCGGAAAGATTTTCGGCGACGGCGCGACTGTGTTCCGCGGCGGCTACGGCATCGCTTACGATTTTCTTTTCTACAACATCTTGACGGTCAACGCGAGCAACTATCCGCGCGTTGTTTCGCTCACCACCACGGGCGCCGACATCGCGAACCAGTTTCCTAATCTGGTTCGAGGGTCCGCAGCCGCATTTAACCCGCTGGCTACCTTCGTCAACAGCCCTTCCAATCTGCAATCGCCGACGAATCACTTTTACAGCGCATCCCTTCAACGCCAGTTCCGTCGCGATTACATTTTCGAACTCGGCTACACGGGCAATCGTTCCTATCATGGGATCAACCAAGAACAGGCTAACCCAAGCATTCTGACTCAGGCACAGGCGGACACGGTCAACGCCGCGAAGAACCAGAATGCTATTCCTTCCACGCAGAATCGCCGGGTCTTTCCGCAATACGGCTCACGCGTCCTCATCTCGTCCGATGCCACGGGAAACTATAACGGTCTCTACGTCAAGCTGGATAAACGTTTAAGCCATAACCTGCTGGTTGGCTTCAACTACACGTTCAGCAAGAATCTAAGCGATAACGACGAATCTTTGGGCGTTGGCGCAATTACCGCCGGCTCACCGCAAATTCCTCAAAATTTCAATGACCGGCACAGCGAATACGGCTTGTCGGCATTTGACCGGCAGCATCGCTATGTCGTGTTCTTCAACTATGAGATTCCTTGGTTCCACTCCGGCTTCTTGGGCCAAGGAGTTGTGAATCGCGTGTTCAGCGGATGGGGCGTTAACGCAATCACACAGGCACAATCGGGACAGCCATTCACCATTCTCACCGGAGTCGATTCCTACGGCGTGGGCAGTACAGCCGCACGACCCGATTACAACCCCAACGGGACAATTACACTCGACCCGGTTTCTCACGACTACCGTAGTTTCAGTACGCCACTCGATGGTACCGGCATCGTCGTTACGCACTTGGGCTCTACCGGCCTGCCGTTGGCGAATTCGCAAGTGCGCTTCGGTAACCTCGGCCGGAACACGTTCCGCGGCCCCGGTTTGGATACGCAGAACCTGACGCTCTATAAAAAGATCGGGATTACCGAACGTGTGAGTCTGGAAGTTCGGGGAGAATTCTTCGATCTTTTCAATCACCGGAACTTCGGCAATCCGGTTGTCAATATGAGCAGCGTCAGCTTCGGCCAGAATCTTTCCGATCCCGGCGGAAGACAGGTCCTGCTAAGCGGACGAGTGCGATTCTAAGAAACTAAATTAGGAAGGGCGGCTGTGACTCGATGTCGCAGCTGTCGCTTCTGAGAGTACTTAACTTCCGTGCCGACATGGCGATCAGGCGCTTAGCGGCGCTGCACCGGAAACGTCGCGGAGTCGGTCCGCAATTTTATAAATAGGTCTCGGGCGACGCCAACTTCGCTCGGGTGTGATGCAGCCATGTTTTGTTGCTCGCCCATATCGGCCTTCAGATCGTAGAGTTCAATTGGTCCGTCCGCGCGCGTCCGAACGGCTTTCCAATCATTCCACCGAATAGCCTGTTTAAAGCCGTTTTCATGAAACTCCCAATACATCGGCGGATGTTCGACGCGTTGCTCGCGCAGGATCGCGGGCAGTACCGAAACGCCGTCGATCCCTTTGGGAGATGTTGTCGACGTTAGCTCGCAGAATGTCGGCAGCATGTCCCAGAAGGCGAGCGGCTGATCGGAGGTTGCGCCTTCGCGAATCCTGCCCGGCCACCGCGCAATGAAGGGAACGCGGATTCCGCCTTCATACAGGTCGCGCTTGATTCCGCGTAGTCCGCCGCGGCTTGCGAAGAATTCCGGGTCATGATTGCCTTCTTTGTGAGGGCCGTTATCGCTCGTGAAAATCACGAGCGTATTCCGCTCTACCCCCGCGTCCGCAAGCGCCTTCATAACCGCCGCGACATCGCGATCCAGGCGCGTCACCAGAGCGGCAAAGCTTTTTTCCACTGCGGGCCAGTCGCGGTCGGCATACGGCGCATCGGAAGGCACATCGATCCCGTTCCCCTCCGCAGTGCCGCGTTCGTTATCGGCATGGGGGCTGGTATACGCCAGGTACAAGAAGAACGGTTGCTTCGCGTTTTTCCCGATAAACTCCGCGGCCTTCTCGGTAAACACATCTTCCACGAACATCTTCCGCCGCCCGAACCAGTTCTGCGTCAGGAAGGTTTGGTCCTGATTACTCCAGAGATCTTCGGGAAACGAATTATGCGCGTGCTGCTGATCCAGGAATCCGTAAAATTCATCAAATCCGCGCAGGTTCGGGATACTTCCGGTACGCGGGCCGCCTAGTCCCCACTTGCCGAACAGCGCCGTCCGATATCCGGAACCTTTCAGCAGTTCCGGCAAAAGCTTCTCCCCGGGATCCAGCCCGGGCTCCGGCTTCATGTTTCCACGTATGGATGTATGTCCCGTGTGCTTGCCGGTCATCA
>CAXSIG010000489.1:0-4890 GCA_964237255.1 uncultured Bryobacteraceae bacterium | reverse complement strand
AGCGGAACCATACCGCCACACATCTTCTCCACGCAGCGTTGCGGGATGTTCTCGGCACGCATGTGAAACAGGCGGGCAGCGCAGTGGAACCGCCGCGGCTTCGTTTTGATTTTACGCATTACACCGCGCTCTCGCCGGATGAAACGCGCGAAATCGAACGTATCGTTAATTCCGAAATCCTGCGAAATGTAAGCGTCACAACCGACGTGTTGCCCATTGAAGAAGCGCTGGCAACCGGAGCAATGGCTTTGTTTGGCGAAAAATATGGCGATCAGGTTCGCGTGGTGTCCGTTCCAGGCGCGAATGGCAGTACGTTTAGCCGTGAGCTTTGCGGCGGTACTCACGTCCATCGGTCCGGCGATATCGGTATGTTCAAGATCACCAGCGAGGGAAGCATCTCCGCGGGTGTGAGGCGCATTGAGGCAATTACGGGGACTGAAGCCGTAAAACAATACCAACAAACTTCAGACGCCATGTCGCGAGTCGCTCAGCTGATTCGTGCAAACGATGGCGAACTGGTGGAACAAGTAGAACGCGTCATCAGCCAAAGCCGGCATCTGGAACGCCAGGTGGAGCAATTAAAAACGCGTCTGGCGCATGCTGCGGCCGCCGGATTGGAATCCCAGGCAAGAACTCGCAACGGCTCCTATATCTTGTCGGCGCGCCTGGATGGTATGGACCGGCAGCAAATGCGCACGCTGGCGGATTCGCTGCGCAACAAGTGGAAGTCGGCGGTAATCGTGTTGGCCGGGGCGGACGATGGGAATATTTCTGTCGTATCCGCCGTGACAAAAGACCTTACTGGCAAGGTACAAGCGGGGAAACTGGCCGGCGCTGTCGCACTCGCAACGGGCGGTAAAGGCGGTGGCCGTCCCGACATGGCGGAAGGCGGCGGCAAGAATCCGGCGGCGCTCGATGCTGCGCTGGAACAGGTTTACCAGACGGTAGAGTCCGCCATCTAAATGGAGTCAGTTGACGCGTTGGTTGTCGGAGCCGGACCTACGGGTTTGGCTTGCGCGATCGAATTAGGAAAGCGCAACGTTCGGACGGTGGTCCTCGACAAGGGTTGCCTGGTCAACTCGATTTATAACTATCCGACCAACCTGACATTTTTCACTACGCCCGAACTACTTGAAATTGGCGACATTCCGATGACAAGCCTGAACGACAAACCGAATAAGATCGAAGCGCTGAAGTACTATCGCCGCGTGGCGCAGTTCTATAAAGTGGATGTGCGTCAACAGCAGAACGTCACTGCTATCGAAGGGCAAGACGGCGCGTTTGCGATCACCGCCGCCGATGATAACGGCAGCATCGGGAATTACCGCGCGCGAAAAGTAGTGCTCGCGACCGGCTACTATGATGTTCCGAATCTGCTTGGTGTGCCGGGTGAGGAACTGCCGAAAGTGATCCACTACTACAAGGACGCCCACCCGTACTTCGATCACGATGTTTTGGTCGTCGGCGCGAAGAATTCTGCTGCCATCGCCGCGCTGGAGCTTTTATGGACCGGCGCGCGCGTGACCCTGGTTCATCGGGGCAAAGAGATACACAACAACGTGAAATATTGGATCAAGCCAAACATCGAGAATCGAATTAAGAGCGGCGAGATCCCGGCACACTTCGAATCGCGAATAACAGAAATTCGAGAGAGTGAAGTCGATCTGTTGACTCCACAGGGTCCAGTGACATTAAAGAATCAGTTCGTGTTTGCCCTAATCGGGTATAGGCCCGATGAGCGCCTGCTTGGTTCGGTTGGGATTTGCTTTGATCGGGATAGTGGACGACCCCGCTTAAATCAGGGAACACTCGAGAGTGAGCGCCCAGGAATTTACCTTGCCGGCGTAATCGTTGCAGGCACGCATACCAGCGAAATTTTTATTGAGAATGGCCGCTTCCACGGGAAACTGATAGCGGATGCCATAGCAAATTAAGATTTCCTTAACCGTACTGACCTTGGCATCGTGATTGCCATGTTCGAAACCAGTTGCGAACCCGTTGAATTAAATAAAGCGGGATAGCCAAGGGGCTTACGAACATGATGACTTCGATTTTAAATACTTTATTTGGATGCTCTCACCGCAGAACATCTTTCCCTCAAACACCCACCCGCAGATCTCCTCTGGTGGCCGATACGCCCGAAACGAGAAGCCGAACTTACGTGACGTGTCTCGATTGCGGCAAAGAATTCGATTACAACTGGAACGACATGAAGATCGGTGCGCAAGCCATCACGGCGCCTGCTGGTGTTATCGCACCGCGCACTTTTACGGTTCATCAATCCGTACGTTAGTTACGGGCGGTGAAGCGACGCTTCCACATTCTGACGTTCCGGCGATTTTGGATCCATTTTTAATGCCGCGTTGTACTCGGCACTAGCTTTCATACGATCGCCGGCTTGCAGGTATGCCCGAGCGAGATGGTAACGGACTGCCGCACGGTCATAGAGTCTGGCGGAACTTTGCAGCTGATCCAAAGCGCCAACGACATTTCCTTTTTGTAGATAGATACATCCTAAGGTGTCCTGGATAAATGGACTATCGGGGAAATGGAGTGGTCCCCATTTTTGAGACAAGTGGTTAAGACTCAAAATTCATCGAACGGAGAATTGAGTCATGGGGTTGTCACGCCGGGTGTTCACGAAGGAGTTTAAACTGGCCGCCGTTCGGCGGCTAGAACAAGGGGTATCGACTGCCGAGGTGGCGCGGGGATTGGAAGTGAATCCGACGGTGCTGCACCGATGGCAGCGCGAGCTACGCGAGGGTCCAGGCAATGTTTTTCCGGGCCACGGGAAGCAACGCTGGTCGGATGGCCGTGTGGCGGAACTGGAACGGAAGGTTGGTCAGCAGACCCTGGAGATCGATTTTTTGAAGGGGTGCTTGCAGCGCATCGAGGAACAGCGGATGCTCCAAGCACTGGCCGGGAATCCGCCATCTACCGGAAGATCAAGGAAGAAGTGAAGGTCGGCAGCACCCTGACGGTGAAGCGGATGTTGAAGCTGGCGCATGTAAGCCGTGCCAGCTTCTATCGCTTTAACGACAACGCGGAAAGCGGTCCCGATCCGAACATGAACTTGCGAGATGCTATTCAGCGAGTCGCTCTGGAATGGCCCAGCTATGGGCGGCGGCGCATCACGGCCGAGTTGCGGCGGCGGGGGTGGATGGTGAACCCAAAGCGGGTTTACCGGCTGATGTGTGAAGACAATCTGCTCTGCGTCCGGAAGCGCAAGTTCGTTGTGACCACCGATTCCAACCATAGCCGGAAGGTGTACCCGAACGTGGCGCGCACGATGGTGCTGACCGGCATGGACCAGCTCTGGCGAGCGGATATCACCTACGTCCGGCTGCGGGAAGAGTTTGTCTTTGTGGCCGTAATCCTGGACGCCTACTCGCGCCGGGTGATTGGCTGGGCGCTGGACCGGACGATGGAAGAGGCTCTCACGTTGGGCGCGTTACGCATGGCGCTGTCGCGGCGTGTGGTGGGACCTGACCTGGTGCATCACTCGGACCGCGGCTCGCAGTATGCAAGCGGTGCATACACCGATCTACTCAAGGAAAACGGCGTTGCAATCAGCATGTCGCGCAAGGGCAATCCGTGGGACAACGCAGCCTGTGAATCCTTTATGAAGACTCTGAAATACGAGGAGGTGCATCGAAACGAGTACAGGGATCTGGCGGAAGCCCGTTTCCTGATTGGCGAGTTTCTCGAGAAGATCTATAACCGGAAACGGCTTCACTCCGCGCTTGGTTATGTGCCACCGGCGGAGTTCGAAGCTCACCTCATCCAACAACAAAAGGAAGCCGCTGCGCGGGAGCTTTCTGGATGAGTTTTTTCAGGCATCGGGAAATCTTTCGATCCGATGTGATTCGATCAGAACGGGAACGGCAGCAACGCCGTCCCCGGCCTCATCGTTTCGATGAGTTTCCAGTTGGCTATTCCTCGGCGGGTTGTTCTCCAACATTGCCCGCTTCCGCTTCGCCAACCGGACACCATTCTGCACTACAGTAGTCTTGCCGGTCGAGTGCTTTTCATCGAACGGTAAGCAGTGTCTTAACTGTTTGTCTCAGCCCAGGGGGCCACCCCAAAAACCGCCTTAGCTCTTTCCGCGAATCCTAGCGCTTCGTTTACTTTGCCCAAGTGTTGAGCTAGAACATTCGCTAAATTGTTCATAGCCGTAGCATCTCCCGGCGAATCTTCAAGCGCCGATCGATAGTTCTGTGCCGCCTGGTCCCAATGGCCGGAACTTTCTTCGATTTCGCCCAGAAGATCACGCAAGCCTGATGTGTCACGCACTTTCAAGGCTTCAAGAAGCCTTAGTTTTGCCTTGTCTGGGGCTTGGTCCTGAATATCCAGGCGAGCTAACGCAAGATCTGCCGCGACAAAATGGGTATCAATTGTTTTTGCGGATTCATAAGCAGACCTTGCTCCCGCACGATCTCTTCGGGATGACAGTAAATCTCCCGCGAACAGCCGCAAGGAAGGTGGGCTTGAGCGTTCGTTGAGAGTGGCTTTGATCCTTGCGAAAAATTCATCGTCTTTACTTTGCGCGTGGAACACAGCTTCCAGGAGTTTCCAGGATGGAAGGTTTGCTGGATCTTCCTTCAAACCTTCTTCAAGGGATTTTCGTGCGCCATCGAAATCGTTTTCGCGGAAGCGAAGGCTTGCATCCAGGTTTAACAGTGGCGGAATTCGGGTAGTAGCAAGACCCTGATCCACCTCGGAACGTGCTTTGTCCCACTTTTGTGCGGCAATCATGGCTCCCGCATAGTAGAACCGACACATCGGAGTCTGCCTCTCGAGAGGAGTAGCAGCATCGAGCAGGCTGATTGCCCTCTGCGAGTTTCCGGCGTCCAAGAGTAAGCGGACAAGTTCGAGGCGTGCACTCAAAAG
>CAXSIG010000488.1:3100-4892 GCA_964237255.1 uncultured Bryobacteraceae bacterium | reverse complement strand
TCTGCGGCAAAAGACAGTCCGGAATAGACCAACCCGTCCCCGAATTTACCATCGCTGCGCCGAGGTTGCCAAAGCGAACCCGCTTCACCCGCGGCGAAAGTGCCTAGAACGTTACCAAAGGCGAAAGATCGGCCCCCATTATCCTTGTGGACAATAATCACCTGTGTAATAGCGTGATTTAGGCGGCCCATGCCGCTGGTCCCGTCCGGCGCGCGGTAAAACCGCGGATCCAGGTGGGCAACGGAATCGATGGTAGCAGCCAGAGTGTTCTTGATTGCAGTGCGGCCCAGATTGGTCCCGTAGCGTTTCCCATAACCGTCAGCGCCACGACCCCATTGTCCCGGGCTATTTTCCAGCTGTCGAATACCTGCCGTAACCGCGGTAAAGAGCAGCGCCCGCGGCGAGTAGATGCGGCTAGTATAGAGCTGCCACTTCTTTCCAAGATCGATTGGCGGCGCCCCTTCCACCTCACCAGGTGCAGTAAAACCGTCTTTGTATGCAACCGCGGGAGCTTGCTGGGCAGAGAGAATTACCGGTAGGAGAAGGATCGAAAATGAGAAAAATCGCATGTTTGAGAGTTTGAGCATTGAAGGGGCTGTTTGGTGGCACAAATGCTGCATTAAAGGCCATTCATGTTTCATCATATAAGGACCATATGGAAATAGTTGGCAAGCCCTTCATCGTACCTAATGTCGGCAAGTTAGAGCGAGCCGTTTCGGTTATGGGCGGAACTTTCCTAGCTTACACTGGCGCAAAACGCAAAGACGTTCTTGGAGCCGGTTTGGCTCTGCTAGGCGCCAACCTAATACGCCGCGGTGTCACAGGATATTGCTATACCTACCAGTATCTTGGCGTTCGAACGGCACCCGTTGGACAAGGAAGAAATATCAGCATCCCGTACGAAATGGGTGTGAAGGTAGAACGTTCGATTACAGTGAACAAGCCGCGCGAAGTTTTGTTTCAAGCGTGGCGCGATTTTGAGAATCTTCCTAAGTTTATGAAGCATGTAAAAGCTGTTCGCGCTTCCGGGGAGAACACGTCCCATTGGGTTGTGAGCGCGCCAGGCGGCCGCACAGTGGAATGGGATGCTGAGATCATCAACCTGATTCCCAATGAGCTGATCGCTTGGCGATCGTTAGAGGGCTCCGCTGTGCAGACTGCGGGATCCGTTCACTTCTCCGATGCTACCGGGGGACGCGGCACGCAAATCCGCATCTCGCTACAATACAATCCTCCCGGCGGCATCGTTGGGGCGTTCGTCGCAAAGTTCTTCGGCGAAGAACCCACGCGACAGATTGCAGAAGATTTGGCCCGGTTTAAATCGATGATGGAGTCCGGCCAAGTTCCGACCAATGAAGGCCAGACGTCCGGTCGCGCGGCGGAAGCCGAGGCGAATAAAGCACAGAAACGGTCCGACGAGGAATCGGTTCGTCAAGCTTCCGAAGAGTCGTTTCCGGCAAGCGATGCCCCCGCGTACCGGTAGTTCAAAAACGACCAGGATAGGAATCTAATTCATGAAAGCAATTTGCTGGCACGGCACTAATGACGTTCGGGTGGATACCGTCCCTGATCCGACGATTCTCAATTCCCGCGACGCGATCATTCAAGTAACAACAACCGCAATTTGCGGCTCTGACCTGCATTTGTTGGACGGCTACATTCCCACGATGGAGAGCGGCGACATCCTGGGCCACGAGTTCATGGGCGACGTGGTTGCCGTGGGAGCGATGTTACCAACTTGAAGAAGGGCGACCGCGTCGTCGTACCGTTCGCGCTCGCATGTGGCGCATGC
>CAXSIG010000488.1:1969-3090 GCA_964237255.1 uncultured Bryobacteraceae bacterium | reverse complement strand
CTGTTTTCCTGCTGTGATAATTCAAACCCGAACGCGTCCATGGCTGAGAAGTTGTATGGATCCAGTTCGGCTGGGTTGTTCGGCTACTCGCATCTTTTCGGCGGGTATGCGGGAGGCCAGGCGGAGTACGTGCGTGTACCGTTTGCCGATGTCGGACCCATCAAGGTTCCAAATTCGCTCACCGATGAACAGGTATTGTTCCTCTCCGATATATTTCCAACTGCGTGGATGGCTGCCGAAAATTGCAACATTCAGCCGGGCGATACGGTAGCGATCTGGGGTTGCGGACCTGTTGGCCTTCTTGCGATTCGCGCGGCATTTCTGCTGGGAGCGGAACGTGTAATCGCTATTGATCGGATCGCCGCGCGGTTAAAGAAAGCGGAGGAGGCGAAAGCCGAGGTGCTGAACTATGAGCAGGATGAAATCCTTCCGAAGCTCAAAGAGATGACCGGCGGCCGTGGACCTGATTCGGTTCTAGATGCTGTTGGCCTGGAAGCGCACGGTACTTCAATCGATGCTGTTTACGACATGGCAAAACAGGCCGTTCGGCTGGAAACGGATCGAACCCACGCCCTTCGTCAGGCGATTCAAGCGTGCCGGAAAGGCGGGACCGTATCCATTCCCGGCGTTTACGGAGGGTTTGTGGACAAGTTTCCTTTAGGCGCCGCATTCTCAAAGGGGCTCACCTTTAAGATGGGCCAAACTCACGTTCAACGTTACACGAAGCCGCTACTTGAGCGGATCGAGAAGGGCGAAATCGATCCGTCGTTTATCATCACGCACCGAGTCAAGCTGCAAGACGGCCCGGCTGCCTACCAGACGTTCAAGAAGAAGGAAGACGACTGCGTGAAAGTCGTCATGAAGCCCTGATTAGCTGCGCTCTAAACCCACCAGGGAGCAGCGGGATGTTCTTTGATGACAATCGAATCGAGGAACCGGATGGCTTTGCTTAAACCTTCCTCCGGCGACAGGATAGAATCTTCATGCTCGATCGATAGCACGTAGTCGTATCCAAACATGCGGAGCGTCGAGATGAATTCGCTCCACCACTCGGCGCCGTGGCCGTATCCGCAAGTGCGAAAGATCCAGGCGCGATTTTGTTCATCCGTGTACTTCTTGGT
>CAXSIG010000488.1:253-1959 GCA_964237255.1 uncultured Bryobacteraceae bacterium | reverse complement strand
GGTAGCAGGCCGACGGGGGCATACGCAGCGCTGCCCGTATCAATTAAAAATGACTCGGCTGGGCCGGGCCAAGGTCGAAGCTGGTGACGGTGAGCTTTCCCTTGGTGTCGAGCACGCCGGTCATTGGTAAGTTGCGCGAGTAGATTTGCGTGTCTTTGGCGTGAACGTGAAAGATTGCGTCACCTAAGACGCGGATGGCCGCAATGGGATCGATGCTTTGCCAAAACATATGGCTTGGGTCGTAATTGCAGCCCATCGACTTGCCGGCGATTGACCGTAGCCGCAGCATGGTCTCCGGACTGTATACGACAAATCCGGGATGCATTTCGATCGCGACCTTCACTCCGTGCGATTCGGCGAATTTCGCGCGCTCCGTCCAGAACGGTGTAACGACTTTATCCCACTGCCAGTCGAGGACATCGAGATACTCGGGAGGCCAGGGACAGGTCACCCAATTCGGATATTTTCCCGACGGACTATCGCCTGGGCAGCCGGAGAAATCGATAACGACAGGGACTCCCAGCTTCTCCGCAAGCAGGATTGTTTTCTGGTTGATGTCGGCAAAACCCTTCGCCGTGGCCAAATCCGGGTGGATTGGATTGCCATGACAACTCAGAGCGCTAATGGTGATTCCGTTGTCCGCGATTTTCTTTTTGAAGGTGTCGAGCTCGGACGGGTTGTCCAGCATAGAGAGTTTGCAGTGAGGATCGCCAGGGTAATTCCCGGTTCCCAACTCAACGGTAGAGATGCCGTTCGCTTTCAGCTTCTTCAAAACCTCGTCCAACGGCATCTGCGCAAGAAGCGCGGTGAAAACTCCGACTCTCATCAGGGATAGCTTATCATCGCGTTGGGTTGCGTCAGAGGTTTGTTCACGTCTGGTCGCTTGCAGGACAGGGGCGGAACAGGGTAAATTAGAAATGTCGCCAAGTTCTGTAGCGCACCCGTAGCTCAGCTGGATAGAGCGTCTGACTACGAATCAGAAGGTCGCATGTTCGAATCATGCCGGGTGCACCAATAGAATCGATTACACTCAAGTCACTGATGGTTTGTGGGTGCGAAATTACCAAGCGGAGTATCATGGGACTGAGTAGGCAACTCGTTTAGCAAAAACCGATGGTCTATCAGTTTCGGAGGACCAGCTCGAATACCGGGCCAAATAAGAATGTGTAAGTGAACCGTCAGCCTTTGCGCGGTTAACGAACAGGCGGGCAAAGTCCTTGACGGTCAGTGATGGTAAAGTTCAGGCGAACGAATCACGTTCGACATCTGGCTGCTTTTAGCGTATATATCAGCTAATTCCTGTGTCCTTCAACCGGCGCAGACTCGGCTACTACACCATTGCCGAATCATTCGAAGCAACACCGATTAGGGGTTTACTGGGCAAACGTTGTAACGTCCAACGGTCAGTGTCATTGTCTTAAACAGATTTGACGACCATCTGTAATAGCAAATTGTTCCCGCGCTCGACGGATTCATCGCTCGCGAACCGTTGGGAACCCAATAACCAGCCGCGCTTGCTGCGGCGGTGGAGAATAACGAAGCGCTGGAAGCCATAACGAGTGCTAAAGCAATGTTTTTCAATTGGCGAAACTCCTTAGATTAATAAGAATCATTTGATTACGAAAAGAATAGCACAAAGTTTATAGAATTACAGTTACTTTGAGTGCTGGCTTTTTTTGGGTCGAGATTGCCCATCTGCTCCTCTT
>CAXSIG010000488.1:0-234 GCA_964237255.1 uncultured Bryobacteraceae bacterium | reverse complement strand
CGACAGATTCGCTATCGGCTCGGCTTTGGGCTCTCTGGGGCGGCACGGAGTTGGGACATGCTTACTTTCTCCTGATATGCATTTTGGCTTTGGGCAGCTGTCGAGTAATTTACGCAGCCAGCGCAATTTTTGATATCCAGTGCAACCATACGCGACACTAGGGACATAGGCGAGGAGTTACTCACGTCAACGAGGCCGCGACACAGCGGCGACTCCTCCAAGCCGGCGAGATCA
>CAXSIG010000487.1:3963-4897 GCA_964237255.1 uncultured Bryobacteraceae bacterium | reverse complement strand
TCGATCGGCCCCAGCACGGAGTGGTGACCGATGAAGGCCATCTGCTTGTGGCCCATTGCGACCAGGTATTCTACGATTCGCTCCACGCCCTTGCGGTAGTTTACACGAATCTTTGTGATGTTTCCGCCCGCGGTTCCTACGTCGTAAAGCACAATCGACAAGCGGCTCTCGGTCAGTTCCTGAACGATCGCGTCTTCCATCTCCGAAACGATCACCGCGAGCCCGGCGACGCGCCTCCCGATCATTAGCCGGATACTAGCGCTCAACTGCCCGGCGCTGTACGCGGTATTGGCAACCAGCACCTCATAATTGTTTGCGTGGCAATCGCTCTCCACGGCGCGATAAACGTCCAGGAAGAATGGATTGTCCAGGTTTGAGAGAATCACCCCGATGGTCCTGCTACGCCCGCCTGCCAGGCTACGCGCGTGCAGGTTGGGATGATATTTCATCTCCGCAACTGCTTTCATCACGCGGGACCGCGTGGAACTCTTCACCACGGCGACGCCGTTGAGCACTCGCGAAACCGTGGCGGTGGAAACGCCTGACCGCTTCGCGACTTCGTTTAAGCTCATGGGACATATTTTAGCGGTTCTCGCATAGCTGGGCCTTTGATAGGATGAGCGTAGTTTGTGAAGCGCCTCCTTGCCTTGCTGTTCTCCACGGCCCTTGTCGCTAAGCCCGACGGCTTTGAAGACCGCTTTCGCAAAGGCGTGCTGGCGCTCCAAAGCAATGACCTGGGTTCCGCTGAATGGAATCTGGTGGAAGCTGTTAAAGCGCGACCCGATTCCGCGCGCGCATGGATCGGTTTGGCCCAAACTTACTGGAAAGAGAACAAGCTATCCGACGCGGAGCAAGCGGCCGGAAAAGCTTATGCCAACGCTGCCGGCGATTCCGTGGTGTGGCGGAGCTTGGCGACCTACTACACCGAGTCGAA
>CAXSIG010000487.1:0-3953 GCA_964237255.1 uncultured Bryobacteraceae bacterium | reverse complement strand
TAGGCGAGGCAAGTTGTCGCGGCGGTGCGCCCAGCTGCTTTGCTTTCATACAGCGGCTATTGCAGCAGCAGCGCTTTGCTCAAGTTCTGACTGCCCTTGCCGCGATTCCCACGCAGGTAAATGACAACGCACAGATGCAACTGGCGCTTGGCGTAGCGTTTTACGGACTGCGCCGGTTCGACCAAGCGGCCGATGCGTTCTTCTCCACTATTCGGCTTGCCCCAAACGAGAAGCAACCGTACCTGTTTCTCGGCAAGATATTGGAACAGGTCCCGTCGCGGATTCCCGAAGCGAAAACGCGGTTCGAGTCTTTCGAGCATCTTTTCCCGGCCGATTACGAAGGCTACCTACTCCATGCGAAGGCTTTGAATGCAGCCGGAGAGACCCCGGAGGTAACCCGGAAGTTATTGGAGCGCTCGATCGCTATCAACGGCGGCATCGCGGACGCACACTTCGAATTGGCCATGGTCCTGGAGCGCACCAACCACTTGCCCGAAGCGGCAGCGGAGTTCGAACGAGCTTCTTTTCTTTCTCCTGCCGATGCCGCTGTTCATTATCGGCTCTCGCGTGTCTATCAGCGCCTAGGCAAACTGGAAGCGGCCGATGCGGAACGCGAACGGCATCGGCAGATCGTGACGGCCCAGAACGCGGCACGATGACTCGACGCGAATTTGCCGCGGCGATAGGCGCGGTTACCCTGTTGCCCTCACGACGCGCGGAGGCATCTGCATTTCCGGTCCGCTATGCGCGAGCAAGTCCTTTCGATGCGGCCCTACGATACACCAATCCGAGCAGCGACCGCTTCGAGTGCGAGAAAGCGGCGGCCGAAGTTAGTGCTCGGTTGGAGCGGATTTTTGCCGGTCACGAACCAACTCCGCCCAACTTAAGCTCCTGGGTCGCGCGGCGCAGCCAAATCGTGGCAAGACGCTTTTATCCGCTTCCTGGAAATCGGGTTCGTGTCGAAATTAAGATCGCCGGCAGTGAAGGATTGGAGTACCACACGGGGATGTGGTCGCTGCCCGATTTCCGAACGCTCACGGCGTCCGTGGCAACCGCTCCACGACCCTATTTCCGTGACGTTACGGCGCACGTCTTCGGACCGGCGCGTTCTTTTCGGGATCAACTAGCAAACGGAAATCCGTATTGGCGCGCGCGACTGGATGCGGCGGTAGGAATCGATGTGTTCGGGAACCAAGGCATCGCGGTGGGCGATATCGACGGCGATGGAGTGGATGAGATCTACGTTTGCCAACCGGGCGGTCTTCCGAACCGCCTATACAAGATCGGGTCGGATGGCGAAGCGCAGGACATCACGGAACGCGCGGGCCTGAGCATTCTCGACGACACCACGTGCGCGCTCTTCGGCGATTTTCGCAATTCCGGAAAGCAGGATTTGGTCGTGTTGCGTGCACAGGGTCCATTACTGTTCCTCAACCAGGGCGACGGCACGTTTCGCGAGCAGCCCGAGGCGTTTCGCTTTGCCAACGCCGCGCAGGGCTCATTTACCGGAATGGCCGCCGCGGATTACGATCGCGATGGTCGCTTGGATCTTTACTTCTGCTGTTACGTGTACTTTCAGAGCGAAGATCAATATCAGTTCCCGGCCCCTTATCAAGACGCGAAGAATGGCCCACCGAATTTTCTGTTTCGCAATGTGTCGGAGGCTGGTGGTATCGCGTTCGAAGATGTCACCGCGAAGACCGGGATGGATGACAATAACAATCGGTTCAGCTTTGCTCCCGCATGGTGCGATTACAACGGCGACGGTTGGCCCGATCTCTATGTTGCGAACGATTTCGGGCGTAACAACCTATATCGCAATCGCGAAGGGCGCTTTCACGATGAGGCGGACGTTGCCGGCGTTGAGGACATAGGTCCCGGGATGAGCGCTTCCTGGTTCGATTACGATGGCGACGGCCATCCCGATCTCTACGTGTCGAATATGTCGACTGCCGCGGGCCAGCGAGTTGTTCAGGACCCCGCTTTCGAGCCCGGCGAACGCGATCCCGAAGCGTATCGTCGACATACAAAGGGCAATTCTCTGTATCGGAATCGCGGCGACGGAAAGTTTGAAGAGCCTGCCGATCAGGGCGTCGAGATGGGCCGATGGGCCTGGAGTTCCGGTGGCTTCGATCTCGATCTGGACGGTTCGCCCGAGATTCTCGTCGCGACAGGCATGGTGACGAATGCAGGCGCTCAGGATCTCGAAAGCTTCTTCTGGCGCCAGGTAGTTGCGAAAACTCCAGCCACGCAGAAGCCGGCTCCCGATTATGAAAACGGATGGAGCGCGATCAATCAATTGATTCGCGAAGACTACAGTTGGTCCGGCCATGAGCCGAACGTCTTCTACACCCGGCGCGACGGCCGGTATCAGGATGCCTCCGGTGTAAGCGGGTTTGATTTTGCGGACGATTCCCGATCTTTCGCGGTCACCGATTTCGACGGCGACGGAAAGCCGGACATTGTTCTCAAGAGTAGGCTCGGTCCGCAAGTGCGCGCGTTACAAAACGACTGTGCCGGGGATCGCCCTGCCATCGCAATTAGCTTGCGTGGAACAAAATCGAACCGCGATGCGATCGGAGCGAGAGTTGAGGTGAATGGCAGCGCGCAATTCCTAAGCGCGGGAAGTGGGTTTCTTTCTCAACATTCAAAAAAGCTGCATTTCGGTTTAAGCGGCAAGAGCGGGGCGGACGTGAAAATCGTTTGGCCGTCCGGTTCGCGGCAGGAGTTCGCGGCGCTCGCTCCCGGCTTTGCCTACATACTGACCGAGGATGCCGTTGCCATTTCGAAAACGCCCTTCGCACCCAGGCGACTCTACAGCAACAAAAATGTAACTTCTAGTAACACGGCCACACTTTCTAACACCTGGTTATTGGAGCCGGTTCCGCTTCCTGAGGAACACAAAGGTCCGTTGTTCCTTGTGCTTCATGCGGGCAACGCACCCAAACTGCCCGGATCTCTGCCATCCCGTATGATTGACCTCACGCGCCAGCCGGAAGAGGTTGCCGCGTCCTACGCTCTGTTCCGCCGTTATCTTTTTGAATATCGCGGCGGAGGTCTGACCGTGCCCATGATGTTCCTTGTGGATGACCGGAGTTGTGCACGGAAAGTGTATTTCAGCATTCCAAACGAAGCCGAGTTACGAAAAGACTTGGAAGCCATGGATAGCAATCGATCCCTCGCGCTTCCGTTTGCGGGGAAATACTATTCGCAGCCCCGTCGTAATTACTTCAAATTAGGCGCTGCTTTTTATTGGGGCGGCTATCCGAAGCTTGCCCTCCCGTACTTGGCAGCGACCGTTCGATCCAATCCGTCCAATTGGAGAGCGCTCCTGGCGATTGCCCGTCTCCATGAAGAGCTAGGCCGCGATCGCGAATCGGTGGACGCGTATAACCGGCTTCTCGCCGTTCACGCTGATTACGCTCCCGCGCTGGTCGGGCTTGGTGAAGCCAACGGGCGGCTGAATAACAACGCCGCTGCCCGAAAATGTTTTGATCGTGCTCTGGCTATCGACCCCGCCAATGCCGACGCGATGAATCAATTGGGCATTCTCGCGGGCGCGGCAAACCACTACCCGGAGGCGCACGACTGGTTTGAACGGGCCATTGCAGCCCAACGCGATCACGCGGGCGCAATCAACAATCTCGGCGTACTCTTTGCGAAGATGGGCAAGCGGGACGATTCCGTCGCCGCCTTCCGATATGGAATCGAGAAAGCGCCGGATGATGAAACGCTGTACCTCAACCTCGGTCGAGTTTACGTCACGATGAATGAACGCGATCAAGCTCGCGCTGTCTTGAGCCAACTTCTACAACGCAAGCCGGAGAGCGTTGTTGCAGCTAAGGCTCTGGCGGAACTGGAGCGGCAGTGATCCGCGCGGCTTTCGTGTTGCTGCTGTTTGCCCCGGCTTCGTTATTCGAGGAGCTTGAAGAGTCCGGACGAATCGTCGGGAT
>CAXSIG010000486.1:3687-4908 GCA_964237255.1 uncultured Bryobacteraceae bacterium | reverse complement strand
GTTGATGATCTTGCGTTCGAAGTAGCTCTTGTTACACGCCAAGCTTGGGGCGGCGGCGCGAAAGCCGAATACCGGGTCTTCGTTTAATTTCGCTTTGCCACGCATGGTGTCGAAGAAGTTGGTGAAGTGGTCCACATGCTCGTCGTAGCCCTTCGGAGCTTGAAAAGCGATGGGCGCGCCGGAGATCGATTCCTGATCGGCTTTTGAGTACTTCTCGTTGTAGCGCTTAAGGAGTTCTGTCTGCATCGCTTTCGGGTACGTATCGAGTGCATCCCAGCCGCCGATGCCTGGAGCTTTCGAGAGCTTATGGGGTGCTACGGAAAAGCCGCGGAAGCCGGTCTCCATCACGCCTTCACTCCCCACGAATCGGGTAACGGCGCGCTCTCCGTTGCCGCTGGCGAAATCGACCCGGAGGGTTAGCTGGAAAGCGGGGTGCTGCGTGGTTTCGGGATATTCCATGATGGCGGTCAGGACATCGGGTACGTCGCGGCCGTCTTTCCAGAACGCCGTCTCCCCGGACGCGAAGATGCGGATCGGGCCTTCGGAACCGGTAATCACGTGGACGCCGGAGATGAGGTGTACGAAGAGGTCGCCGGCCACGCCGGTGCCGAAATCGCGGTAATTGCGCCACCAGAAGAACTTCTTTTCGTCGTAGGGAATCTTAGGGCCGCCGGCGATATAGCGGTCCCAGTCGACGGTTTGTGGGGAATCATCCGTGGGCATGGTGTACTCCCACGCGCCTAACGCGCTTTGGCGATCATAGGAGGCTTCGATGCAATTGAGTTGGCCGATAGCGCCTGCGCGGTATTGCTCGCGCGCTTTATGAAACACGACACTACTGACCCATTGACTGCCGACTTGCATGATGCCTTTGGTTTCGCGCTGGGCTTCTATGACGCCGAGCCCTTCTTCGATCTCGCGGACGACCGGCTTTTCGCAGTAGACGGCCTTGCCTTTGCGCATAGCTTCTGTGGCGATGCGCGCATGCCAGCGATCGCATGTCGCGACGATTACGGCGTCTATATCGGAGCGCTCCAACAGTGAGCGATAGTCTTTCGTGACCGAGAGATTTGAACCGTATTTCTCTTTCGCGGCGTCGAGGCGGCCGGTGTAAAGGTCGCAGGCCGCGACTAGCTCCACTCCGGGAACTTTCAGGGCGGTAGCGCAGTCTTTGTTGCCCATAATGCACAGCCCGATGCAGGCCAAGCGGCTACGGTCGAT
>CAXSIG010000486.1:1029-3677 GCA_964237255.1 uncultured Bryobacteraceae bacterium | reverse complement strand
GCGCCATGGGCAGCACCAGTCCCGCTCCGGCGGCTCCGGACAGGAAGTTTCTTCTGGAAAAATCGGCGCTCATAATCTCATCTGGATTTTATACTCAAACGCGACTGCAGGGCGCCGATAAGGAATTGTGGGTAGCTTTCTGACAAACGCGCAGGAGATTTTCGATGTGGCGCAGCAATCGGGCGAGCCGGAAGATTTCACGATTCACCTGAATGACGCGAGCTATCGCATTACCCGCGCTCAGGGGCGGACACAGGTTGAGGCGGTATCCGGAACGAAGCGGTGCTTGCTCGAAACGGTCAAACTAGGGGGCCTGCTAATGCCGGATCTGCCGAGGTATCTACTGGCTTAACTGAAGGCACAAATTTCGTTAAGCGTGCAAGGAGCAGAGCATAGATCAGATGGCCGCAGAATACCTGGCGATTGGCCGCGTACAGAGCGCCCTCCGGGCTATAGTGTTGCCACGCGGTCTTGAAGAGGAAGTAGTAGGCGACTATTCCGGTTAGCAAGCTCGCGCTCAGGAGACCGAGGCCTGCCTTTCGCTCTCGCCATAAGAGTCCGAATCCGACCCCTACCAACCCGTATACGAAAAAAACCAACGCGGCGCCTGTGAACGTATACCGGCCGGCATTGGTTCTGAGAGAGAATCCGCCATAGAAAACGCTGGCCAAAACGTTCATCGGCCACCACACACTTTTTCCGAAGAAACGCGCCGCGAGGGACATCCAAACAAGTAGGCCGAGTGCTCCGGAGATACCCGCTTGCAGTCCCGCTAGGGCATAGCTGACCGGGTGGCTTGCGGTATGCTTCATCCGAGCGGCTCGGAAGCGCGGGGCATGAGTTCAGCCTATACTGGCGAAGGGCGAAACACAAAACTTCATACATGAAACGCCGCGTGGTAGTTACCGGAATCGGGGCGGTTAGCCCGAATGGCATCGGGAGAGAGAAGTTTTGGGAAGCGACCAGGGAAGGCAAGAGCGGTGTCGGCCGGATCACGCTGTTCGATGCGTCAGCCCATGTAGTTCAAAGTGCGGGCGAGGTGAAGAACTTCGATGAGACGGTCTGGGTGGAACCAAAGGATCGTCCTCACGTATCGCGCGTGGTCCCACTCGGTGCGACAGCCGCGGCGGAGGCCCTTGTCGATTCGGGAATCGAGTGGCGCGGCATGTCTCGTGACGAGCAGCGCAAAATTGGAGTGCTTGTCGGATCCGGCGGTGGAAGCCAGGAGTTTTCCGAAGAACAATACCGGCTGTATTACGCGGGGTTGCAGAAGCAGTGTAGCGTTTACACCATCCCAACCGGGACCATCGGGACTCTGTCGAGCGAAATTTCGATGCGATTTGGTTTCCGAGGGATGAGTCATATCGTTTCGACTGGCTGCACGTCCTCGACGGATGCTATCGGCTACGCCTATCGGAACATACAAGCGGGAATGCTGGACACAATGCTGGCCGGCGGCGTGGATGCGCCCATCGCACCGCTAATTGTGCGGGGATTTCAGCTGATGCGCATTATGACGTCGAGTTGGAATGGAGAACCAGAGCGTGGCTCACGGCCGTTCTCTCAGGATCGCGACGGATTCGTTCTGGCGGAAGGCGCGTGGTTCTTCATATTAGAAGAAATGGAGCATGCAAAGGCTCGTGGGGCGCACCTGTATGGGGAGATTGTGGGGTATGGGTCGACCTGTGAGGCTTACCATCGGGTGCGGCTTGAGGAGTGCGGCGAGGAACCCGCGCGGACTATCGGGATGGCACTGGACGAGGCAGGCATCTCGCCTGAGGCGATCGGCTATATCAATTACCACGGCACCGCCACGGAGTTGAACGACCGAATCGAGACGCGGGCCATGAAGCTGGCGTTTAATGGACATTCCGCGAAGGTGCCTGGGTCGTCGCTCAAAAGTATGATCGGCCATCCGCAGGGCGCGTGCGGTGCGGCCGGCATGGCATCCACCTTCCTTGCTATGCGGGATGGGGTGGTTCCCCCGACGATCAATTTGGAAAATCCGGATCCGGAATGCGATCTGGACTATATTCCGCAAACGGCGCGGAAGCTGGATTTCGAGTATGCGCTCGCGAATTGCATCGCGTTCGGCAGTAAGAACAGCGCGATGGTGCTTCGCAAGCTGTGACCGTCAGGATTGTCGGCGCGGGACCCGCCGGCTCGAGCGCCGCTTTATCCGCTCTTCAGGTGGGCGCGCCGGTTGTCATCTACGATAAGTCTCGCTTTCCCCGCCATAAGGTATGTGGGGAATTTCTCTCGCCGGAAGCGATGAAACTGCTGGACGGATTAGGAGTATGGAGCAGATTTGAGGCGCAAACACCCGCTGTGCTGCGACGAGTGTTTCTCTCGATCGGCGAGCGGACGAAATCATGGAACCTGGATGAACCTGCCCGGGGCCTGAGCCGCTACGTGTTGGACGATGGGCTTGTGCAGCACGCGGTCGAACGCGGGGCGGAATTTCGACGGGAGCCGGCGGCGCCGGAGCCAAGCGGGGTGCTGGCTTATGGACGGCATTCCTCCGCCGCTCCGGGCGACCGTTTGTTCGGATTCAAAGCGCACTTCGCCGGTCCGTCGGACGATACGATGAGCCTGTACTTTTTCGGGGGAGCGTATGTTGGCGTTAACTCCATTGAGGGCGGCCTGAC
>CAXSIG010000486.1:0-1002 GCA_964237255.1 uncultured Bryobacteraceae bacterium | reverse complement strand
ATTGGGCCCGAAAGCTTACTCAAGAAACTTGGTTTTGAAATCGACGCCTTACTTCGTTTGAGCCGACCGCTTGCGGAAAGAACCGGCGGTCTAGTGCGACGGATGGATTGGCTGCAAACGGGTCCACTGGTTTTTGGCTGGCGACCATCGCCTGCAGACTGCTATCCCGCAGGAGATGCAGCGGCATTCATCGATCCGTTTACCGGGTCGGGCATGCTGGGTGCGTTGGAAACTGGAATTCTCGCCGGACAGGCTTCGGCGCAAAGGACAGACCCGGCCGAGTTTCGGAATCGAATTGGCCGCGTGCTCCAACGGCAGCAATTTGCGTCGTCACTACTTAGGAGAGCGATCGAGAGTGGTTGGGCGGAGCGATTACTGCGGATAGTACCGGGGCGAGCATTGTTTTATGCCACGCGCCCCCAGTCGGTGAGCTAAAAAAAACCGGCAGGCGCTCGGAGGAGTGCACCTGCCGGCCGGTCCGCCCGTTCTCGCGACGAGTGCCGCGCGGCGAAACCAAATCGAACATTTCAAAGAGCTTTAGGCTCTCTAGTACTATAGACGAAAAAAGTACTCTCTGGTTACAAAATGTTAATTCAGTGTAAATTACTGCGAAATGGATATCTGGTACTTGCCGGAGCTGGTGGGGTCGTCGGAGGGCTTAACAGCCACATAGTAAGTACCGATATCGAGCAATGCGGTAAGGCTGGCGGACGTTGCACCTCCTGAGTTATCGTCAAAACACCAAAAAGGGATCTATTTCGGTCGAATTTACAGAAATTGGGACGGGTTTATCGGAATTTACAACTTGAAACTGGTAAATATCGGCGAAGGTTTTATCGTAATATTGGCATCCCGTATAGATAAGGGAGCCGGTTTTCGACGCGCCGATTTTCAGCGCTGTAGCGGTGCAGAAAGCAGGCTTCGCTCCAGCGGTCCACAATACAGTGACTTGATATAGCCCCAAACCCGCGACCGAGCGGCCGCGTGCTTCGATCTTGTAAG
>CAXSIG010000485.1:0-4911 GCA_964237255.1 uncultured Bryobacteraceae bacterium | reverse complement strand
CAACAGCGCACTAAGGGAGGTAAGCGCCAGACCGAAAGGCGAAGCCTTCGGACGGAATAGTTCCCATAAGTAAAAAGCGGGAGCTCCAAGTAAAGCCAGCACTGTTAGCAAGCTGGCGAGTTTTCCACCGGCGAACGGTAAGCTGCCATTGAGGTAAATCTTTAGATACTCGAAGACAAGCAGAGGCTTATGCAACGATTCGGAGGGATTGGCGTGATAACCCGGCCGGACATACCCATGGAGGTAAAGAGCGATAAACGCCGCAGCCGTCGCGACCAAGATTGCCAGTCTTCGCCAACCCACGCGGAACCGCGAAGCCATCGCAATCAAGAACGGCCACACTGTCAAGCCGTTCGCCAGACTCGCTTCCGCCAGGATCGCGGCCCCGATCGCACCCAGCAGCCAGCCATTCAGTTGCTTCCGCTTCTCAAGTGCCGTAAGGAGACATACGACAGCGGCCGTGGATCCCAAAAACACGCCCATATAGGTGAGATTGAACGGATTCAGGAAACAGTCCCATTGGCTGGGCCAGAACAGCGCGAAGGCTGCTAGCCCGGAACCAGTTGTCACCATCCACCGGGGCCACTTCGCCCAACGGTATAGCGCCCAGATAATCAGAAACACCTGCACTGCCTGCATCAGGTAGATCGCAAAGAAAGGGAGCAGGTTGGTCCCGTGAAACCACAGCAAATCCGCGAGAATCAGAACCCGTACCAGCGGAATGCGATGTTCGTTGTGTTGCGCCCAGAACTGGTCGGCTGGAAAGTGGCCATGGTTCTGATCCAGCAGTGCGATGACGTTGTACTCGTCGGCAGTCGGGTACGGAACATAATCGCGGAAGCTGAGGTAAAGCATCAGTGCGATCGCGGCGACGCCAAGAGCGGCAGACCACGTCGCCAGCATGCTCGTATAATTTGAATTTCGCTGCTGGCGATGACGTGCCAGGTAAGCGGGAGCGCTACTCACCTTTCGATATTAGCCAAATCGCCCCGCTCCGAAAGAATGCGAAACGGCGCGCCGGAGAGCCGCGTCAGGAACGTAAGCGCTTCAGCTACAATATAGATGTTGTTCTTACGAGGTGTCCTCCTATGAAGTTCGTCCGCTCTGGAGTTTCGCAGACAGCGGTTTCCGCTATTCTGACTACCCTCCTCGCTTCTCCCGCGCCAAGTTTCGCCGCAAAGAAGCAAACCGCTTTAGCTCCCGACCAGGAAACGGTTGCCAAACCGCTTACCGATAAGGAGAAGAAAAAACGCGAAGCCAAGCTTCGTAAGGAGTTGGAGACTCCGTACAAGAAGTGGCTGAGTGAAGATGTAACTTACATCATTACGGACGAGGAACGCCAGGCTTTCAAGCACTTCAACACTGATGAAGAACGCGAGCAGTTCATCGAGCAGTTCTGGCTCCGTCGCGATCCTACCCCGGACACCCAGGAAAACGAATTTAAGGAAGAGCACTATCGCCGCATCGCCTACGCCAACGAACGGTTTGCTTCGGGCATTCCCGGCTGGAAGGCGGACCGTGGGCGCATTTACATCACATATGGACCGGCTGACGAAGTAGAGTCGCATCCCTCCGGCGGAAGTTATGAGCGGCCTTCGGAAGAAGGCGGCGGCACCACGTCGACGTATCCATTCGAGAAGTGGCGGTATCGCTATATAGAGGGTATCGGGAGCGATATCAACATCGAATTCGTCGACACCACCATGACCGGCGAGTACCGCATGACCATGGATCCTTCCGAAAAGGACGCGCTGCTCTACGTTCCCGGCGCTGGACTTACCCTCATGGAACAGTTGGGATTGTCTTCGAAGACCGACCGTTTCAATCGAACCGACGGCACGCATTTGGGCACCGCGTTCGGCGGCGAAACGCAGGCCATGAACGAATTCAATCGTTTAGAGCAATTTGCCAAACTGCAAAAACCGCCGGCCATCAAATTTAAGGATCTCGAAGCGGCCATTCGGACTCGCATCACCTATAACGTTCTACCCATGAAAGTGCGGGTCGATTTTATCCGTGTAACAAACTCGTCCGTCCTGACGAACATCACACTTCAGTTCGACAATAAGGATCTTCAGTTCCAGGCCAAAGACGGTGTACAAAGGGCTTCCGTGAATGTGTTCGGCCGCCTGACCACCATGTCCCGCCGCCCCATCAACACGTTCGAACGTCCCGTCACTGTCGATTCGCCCACCCAGATGCTGAAGGATTTCGCCGGGCGTCAATCCATCTTCCAGGAATCCGTTCCGCTGCCCCCCGGTACCTATCGCCTGAACGTCGTAGCGAAGGATGTAGTTGCCGGAAACATGAATAACTACGAAGTGGCCGTGGTAGTGCCGCACTTCGATGACGAAAAGCTGGCCACCAGCAGTCTGATTCTCGCCGATCAGTTGGAGAAGGTGGCGACCAAGAGCATCGGCGCCGGACAGTTCGTTATTGGAACTTCTAAGGTTCGCCCCAAGCTGGACGAAAGCTTCAAGCAGGATGACAAGCTCGGAATCTATCTCCAGGTCTATAACTTCACGCCCGACGAGAAAACCAAGAAGCCCAACGCTTCGGTCGAGTACGAAATCATGAAGAAGGGCACCAATGAAAAGGTGCTTGAGTTCACCGAAGAAGTGGTGAACTTACCGGGCGCGTCCGCGAATCAGGTAACGATCGAGAAGGTGTTATCTCTCAAGCAGATGGCTCCGGGTCAGTATACTTTGAAGCTGAAAGTTACGGACAAAAATAATAGTCAGACACTGACGCCATCCACAAGCTTTACGGTAACGTAGTAGGTGAATAGGAGGGTTCGGGCACTGAGGATGTTCATTCCATCGTTGCTTCGGCTTCTACCCTGTGTCATTGCTCTGGAGTTTGCCGGATCAGCGTTAGCTGTTTCACCCATTGTGCTTTCCGGAGGCCTCGCGGGTACAGTCCGCGATGCTGTCGGTCAGCCGCAAATGGGTGCGATTGTCGCCTTGTATGACAATCGCGACCGGCTCCTGGATCGCGCACTTACCAACGAAGGCGGTTCGTTTTCGTTCGGTGGTCTGATTCCGAATCTCTATTCCGTTCGCGTAACGCTGTCGAGCTTTCTTCCGGCGATTCGCGACGGTATCAAAGTACAGGCCGGCATGCGTCGCGTCCTGGATGTAAATCTATCCACGCTATTCAGTTCAATCCAGTTCACCAGTCCGGCTGCGCTTCCTTCCGGCTTAATGTCCGACGATTGGAAATGGTCGGTCCGATCGTCGGGTGCGACACGCTCTGTTCTTCGGATTCTTCCGCGCGACAGTGCTCCCGTGATTTCCTCACACAGCCCGGCCTTTAGCGATAGCCGGGGACTGGTTCGGTTATCCGGTGGCGAAACCGGCAGTAGTGAGGCATTCGCCAACGAATCCGATTTGGGAACGGGCTTCGTTTTCGCAACCTCGCTGTACGGCGCGAATCAACTCCAATTCAGCGGTAACTTGGGCTATGTTTCCGCTGGCGGTCTCCCGTCGGCAGCGCTTCGCGTCGCCTATAGCCGTCCGTTTCTCGGAACCAATCCAGTGATTGCTATTACGGTGCGGCAGGTCTCCGTACCGGAGCGCATCAACGGAGTCGACGGAACGGTCCCGAATTTTCGGACATCCGCATTCAGTCTGAGCGATCGCGCAAAGCTTTCCGAACGTGCCGATCTTGAGTACGGTTTTGAATTCGATTCCATCTCGTATCGGGAACATACGCATTACTTCAGCCCGTACGCTCGGCTGACGTACCGATTGAGCGATGCCGAGAACGCGGCGAAAGTAGATCTGACTTATACGTCGGGCAACGCGAGACCGGATTTAGGAGCGTTGCCGTCGGCCTCTAATAATGATCTCGAGCACGATATGTCGGCGCTCGGTCGCGTTCCGCGCATGAGCCTCGAAGACGGACACGCCAAGGTGCAGCGCGGAGAAGATTACGAGCTTGGTATTTCGAAGCGAGTCGGCTCGCGCGAGTTCCGTTTTGCCGGATATCGGGAGTCCGTTACCGATGCCGCTCTAACCATGGCCACTCCCAGCCGCGATGTGTTTGCGGGCGATCTGCTCCCTGACTTAGTCTCCGATACATCGCTTTTCGATGCGGGAAACTATCACACCATCGGTTACACGGCGTCGGTCACCCAGGACTTGGGAGAGCGCTACCATCTGACCGTAAATTACGGGTCCGTAGGAGTGCTGGTTCCTGAAACGGGAACGCTTGCCTCGAATAACGCGGACGATCTTCGTTCCCGCATTCATGCCGAGCGTCGCCAAGCCGTAACCACCCAAATCGCCGGTGTCCTCAAGCCGACCGGTACTCAGTTCCGGGCCGGATACCAGTTCAGCGATTATCGGTCCGCAACGTCGGGCCATCTCTACTCCACACAGCCGACGCACCCGGAGCCCGGCATGAACGTCTCCATTCGACAGCCGATCCCGAATTTTCCCGGAGTTCCCGGGCGTGTGGAGTTGACGGCCGATATGCGCAATTTACTTGCGCAAGGTTATCTCCCGTTCGACCTTCCGGACGGTCGCAAGCTGTTGCTGATCCGAACCCCGCGTAGCGTTCGCGGAGGATTGAACTTCACGTTCTAGTGTGAAAGGCATCCACTGGCTTCGCGATCTCGCGCTGTCCATTGTGTTCGCCGTAATCCTGATTGTCTTTCTGTACCAGCCGGTGAAGGTGGAAGGCACCAGCATGATGCCCACCCTCACGGACCAGGAACGCATCTTCGTCAATAAGTTCACGTACCGTCTGGGCCCGAATCGAATCGATCGTGGCGACATGATCGTGTTTCTTTATCCCTGGGACACGCGGACCAGTTACATCAAGCGCGTAATCGCAATCCCCGGCGATAAGGTGGAGATCGATGAGGGCAAGGTCTACGTCAACAAATTTCCCGTCGAAGAGCCCTAC
>CAXSIG010000484.1:0-4916 GCA_964237255.1 uncultured Bryobacteraceae bacterium | reverse complement strand
CCCTGTTACAACGCCCGGCTCTCACGAGCGCTTTTACTACCTCGAACTGCTTCGCCGCTCCGGTCTGATCGATTCATTCCCAAACGACGGGCCGATTCGTCTAGCTGGCTTGGATGAGGCCCGCAACCGCGGCCGGGAACTCTTCGATGCGCGGGATCTCAGGCCCGGTTATCGGCGTGAGTCCAGGTGCTGCCTATGGCAACGCAAAGCGCTGGCTACCCGAGCGTTTCGCCGAAGCTGCTCGATCCATTGCAGCCTCGCGAGGCGCCCAGATTGCCGTTTTCGGTTCCGAAGCCGAACGGTCGCTTTGTGAAAGCGTTGCGACCCAAGCCGGGGGCACAAGCTTTGCCGGCGGCACTACGCTTGAACAGTTCATCGATCTCACAGCCGCCTGCACTCTCTTCTTGACTAACGATTCTGGCGCCATGCACATTGCGTCCGCTGCCGGCGTGCCGACAGTGACCATCTTCGGCTCGACCGACGATACGACAACCGGCCCCACAGGAGAGCTCGCCAGAGTCGTGCGCCACTCCGTACCGTGCAGCCCGTGTCTTCTTCGCGAGTGCCCAATCGACCATCGCTGTATGACCGGCGTGTCTACCCAACGTGTCGTGTCGGAAGCGCTCCAACTCATCTGATGGACACCCGTTCGAAAATCATTGCTCTCGAACAAGCGATCGAGCGCGCCCCCACATGCGGCGTCGTGCTCGCCAGTTTCGATGTTCTAACGGTGGAACGAATTCACCGACTAAAGGAGATCCGACATGACTCTCCCTGCTTGATGGCCGTGGTTTCCGACGTGCCCGGGTCGCTGCTGAACGTAACGGCGAGGGCTGAATTAGCAGCTTCGTTACTGGTAATCGACTGGGTAGTCATTGCCGAAAATCCCAAATCGCTTATAGAGTGCACTGCGAAAGTCTACGACGAGTGCGAAGCGGACTCCCGTCGCGCCGCTGACCTGGTTCGGTATGTCCACCAGCGAAACAGCGCCTGACATCCTCATCGTAAGGCTTGGCGCGATGGGAGATGTGATCCATGCGCTCCCTGCTGCGGCATCATTGAAGCGAAGTTTCCCCAAATCCCGAATCGCGTGGGTGGTGGAACCGCAGTGGGCGCCGCTCCTGAAACAAAATCCGTCCCTGGATACGGTGATCGCTTTCGACCGCCAACACCTGCGCACGTGGCTGAAGACCCGCCGTGAAATGCGTCGCCACCGTCCCGCTATCGCTATCGATTTTCAGGGTTTGGTCAAATCGGCTCTTGTAGCACGCGCCGCGAACCCCCGTCGGCTCTTTGGATTTGGACGCGGCGAAGTCCGCGAGCGGTTAGCTCCTCTCTTCTATTCCGAAACCATAGAACCCGGAATGGTTCACGCCGTTGACCGGAACCTGGCGCTTGTCCAAAGCGCCGGAGCGACAACAACCATCCCCGTGTTCCACCTTCCGCCAGGCGAACCGGAAGGCGACCTTCCCACAAGCGGTTTCATTCTGGCGAGCCCTTTGGCAGGATGGACCAGCAAACAATGGCCGCTCGCGTATTACGGTGAACTGGCAAGGAGACTCCAGCTCCCGCTCGTCTTGAACGGCGCTCCTCAGTCTCGCGCTCTGCTCGAATCCGTTCCCGGCGTCACGGTCCACATCTCAGGTCTCTCGGGCCTAATCGACGCTACGCGTCGAGCGACTGCCGTGATCGGTGTCGACAGCGGTCCTATGCATCTTGCCGCCGCACTGGGCAAGTCCGGGGTCGCGCTCTTCGGTCCTACCGATCCAATCCGCAACGGTCCCTATGGAGGCACTCTCACTGTGCTTCGCCACACTTCGGCAACCCCGCGGCTTCGCGACGGCGGCGGCGCAAGCGGGGCCTACATTCGGGGCACGGAAATCGATTCCGCTATGCGAGCACTGACGCCGGACGTTGTGGCCGCGTCTATTTTGGTTTAACTTTCAATTCGTCCGGGAACTCGGCGGCTTTCGGGCCATCCACGTTGCGCTTGTTGCTTTGCCCTCCCACATCGCGTCGCAAAGGGATCTGCATCGCTCCGCGCGCCTCCATGATGTCGAACAGGCGCTGGTTCAACCGCTCAAGCGTTGCCTTCCGCTCGGGATTGAAAATGAGGTTATTCGTTTCCAGCGGATCTTCCTGCAGGTCGTACAATTCATCGCTATCCCAGATGCCGTAATAGTGAATGTATTTATACCGGTCTGTCCGCAATGCGTGCATCGTGGGCGTTTGAGGAAAATTTCGCTCCCAGTAATATTCGTAGAGCAACTCGTTACGCCACTGCGGATCGCTCTTGCCGGTAAGCAAGGGAACCATGGATCTGCCGTCCAGATCCTGAGGAATTGCAACGTGGGCAAGATCGAGCACGGTAGGCATGATGTCCAGACCCGCGACAACTTTCTCGACGACCTTGCCGCCGGAGAATAAATCGGGACAACGAGCTAGCATTGGGACACGCATGGACTCTTCGTACGCCGTGCGTTTATCGATCAGTCCATGTTCACCGAACGCAAAGCCGTTATCCCCCATGTAAACAACCAATGTGGAGTCGAGCTGCCCGCGTTTTTGTAAGGCGTCGAATACGCGTCCCAGGCTCTCATCCACGCCAAGCAATGTTTCGGCATATTGTTCGTAATACTGCGCGATGTTGAGATCTGAATGGTAGGGGAAGTCCGCTCCGTGCCAGCTATTGCGCTGGTTCTGTACCCACATGGGCCGATGCTGAGCAAACTCACCCGAGGCGGCCAACGTTTTGGGAGGCACAAACTTCTCCTTAGCGAATACTCCCTTGTGGCGCTCGGCGGGAATAAACTCCGAGTGCACTGCCTTGTGTGACAGGTACAAGAAATACGGCTGATCTTGCGGGACAGTCTGAAGCCAGTCAAGCGCGTAGTCGGTGAGTTCGTCCGTGATGTAGCCGCGTTGCGGAACGCGCTTGCCATCGACATTCAAGCCATTGGGGCTCGGCAGATAAGTGCCTTGTCCGCGAAAGCTCACCCATTTATCGAACCCAGGTTGCGGTTCGTCTCCACCGTTTCCCATGTGCCACTTTCCAATGAACGCAGTCTTGTAACCTGCCTGCTGCAGCAATTGCGGAAAGAACCGCGTGCCTTTTGGGATGGCTGTATTGTTATCGACAATCTGATGCCGATGCGCGTACACGCCAGTGAGAATGCTGGCGCGGCTAGGTGAGCACAGCGCGGTAGTGACAAAAGCATTCTTGAGATGAGCGCCTTCGCGGGCCATGCGATCCATGTTCGGCGTCCGCAGCCAGGTCTGGCCATGCATAAAGCCCATAGCATCGTAACGGTGATCGTCGGTAAGAACGAAGATCACATTCCGAGGACGCGAGTTTGACGCTTGCGAAAAAGCTAAGGGAGCGATTCCTGTCCCGATGGTCGACTTCAGAAAAGTACGTCGTGACGTCGCTCGCATGATATTCAGCAGTTTATGCCAACACCGTGCGGGTTGGAAAATGGCGTCCCCAAGGGGATTCGAACCCCTGTTACCGCCGTGAAAGGGCGATGTCCTGGGCCGGCTAGACGATGGGGACGTACAGGCTGGCGGTCTATTTATAGTATCGCCCCGCCCGGGCTGGTCGCAAGCTGGGCAAGTAAACTAAAACAATGTCCGAACCTCAGCCCGGAATCGTTTCTTTCGAAGCCGGTCTCGATGAACTCGAAGCCGTGGTTCGCCAACTTGAATCCGGCGACTTGCCGCTCGAAAAATCTATTGAACTATTCGAATCCGGCATGGTGCTAAGTGAGCGGTGTCGCCGGCAGTTGCTGGATGCGGAGACAAAAGTGGAAATACTGGTGCGTCGTGAAGGAAAGCTGCAACCCGAACCATTCCGTCCGGAAGGACGCCAATAAGAGTGAAACTGCGGGACTATCTGCAACAACAGCAGGCTGTAGTCGATGCGCAAATCGACCGCTTGGTTCCTTCGGAATCAGTTGAACCGTCGACCATGCATCGCGCCATGCGCTACAGCTTAATGGCGGGCGGCAAGCGGATCCGCCCAATCCTTTGTCTGGAAGCTTCCGCAACTGTTGGCGGGGGCAGCGACGCGGTTCTGTCGGCGGCCTGTGCGCTGGAGTTCGTCCATACTTACTCGTTGATCCATGACGATCTTCCCAGCCTGGATAACGACGATTTTCGCCGGGGCAAGCCTACATGTCACAAAGTTTTTGGGGAGGCGATGGCGATTCTGGCAGGAGACTCGCTGCTCACCGCTGCATTCCAAGTGCTGGCCCAGCTTCCCGATGTTCCACCGGACCGCTGTGTGCGCATGATTGCGGAACTCGCGACAGCATCGGGGACGGTTGGCGGGATGATCGGCGGCCAAGTTGCGGACATTGAGGGGGAAGGGAAGTCACCCAACGCCGAACTGCTCGATTCCATCCACCGAGCCAAAACCGGCGCGCTCTTGAAAGCCAGCGTTCGCATAGGTGCGATTTGTGGCGGTGCGTCCGATTCCTATCTGGCAGCCTTGACCAACTACGGCGAGCACATCGGATTGGCGTTCCAGATTGTTGACGACATCCTGGATGTGGAGGAAAGTTCCGAGGCGCTTGGAAAAACTGCAGGTAAAGACGCAACACAGGGCAAGATCACTTTTCCCGCTGTTTATGGGTTGGAGCGCTCGCGCGAAATGGCGCAAACGGAATGCGCCGCCGCTCACGACGCTTTGGCTCCCTTCGGCGATAGTGCACAACGGCTCCGTGAAATTGCCGACATGATTGTCTATCGCAAATCGTGAAGCAGCGGCTGGATGTCTTGCTGGTTTCCCGAGGACGCGCGCCACCGAGAGAGAAGGCACAAGCTATGATCATGGCCGGGGACGTCATGGTATCCGGCCAAAAAGCGGCTAAATCGGGCCAGATCGCGGATGCCGATGTGGAACTCTCAGTAGCTGC
>CAXSIG010000483.1:0-4917 GCA_964237255.1 uncultured Bryobacteraceae bacterium | reverse complement strand
TCGCACGAGTCCGGATTAACGTTCTGTCAGGCGCTCATCCGCAACCACTATGTCGGACGCACATTCATCGAACCTTCGCAGGCAATCCGCGATTTCGGCGTTAAGCTCAAGCTGAATCCTATCCGTCATCTGCTGGAAGGCAAGCGTGTCGTTCTGGTGGACGATAGCGTGGTTCGTGGCACGACATCGCGCAAGATTGTGCGCATGGTTCGGAACGCCGGCGCCGCAGAGGTTCACCTGCGCATTTCCTGCCCGCCTACTGTTTCACCGTGCTTCTACGGAGTTGACACCCCGACGAAAAGCGAATTGATCGCAGCGAACAATAGCATCGAAGAGATCCGGAAATTCGTTGAGGCCGACAGCCTCGGCTACTTATCCCTGGGCGGGCTGCAACGCGCCATCAAAGACGATCGCGGCGAGTTCTGCTACGCATGCTACACCGGCGAATACCCGACCGATTTCGTTCATATCCAGACGCAGCTTTCCGGTCATTCGGGCGTTCATTCGCACCAGAAGAAAAGCACTGCTGTTCCGTTCCATTAGCAAGTGAGATCGCTCGCCCTTTTGATTCTTGCCGCTTCCGCGTGCGTTGCCGCCGATTTAGTCAGTGCCACGCATCTGATCAACGAGGCTCACAACCGCGGCGATTTCGATGGAGTGGTCGTAATTTCGGAAAACGGGCACGTTGTTTTCACATCCGCAGTTGGTACATCGGACCGGGCTGCGAAGGTTCAGATGCGGCCCGATACCCTGTTCCGCCTTGCTTCCCTGACCAAACAGGTAACCGCGCTCCTGGTAATGCAGGAAGTGACCGCGGGTAACTTTCGCCTGGACAAGAAACCCGGATATGGGCTTCCGGAAATCACGATCCGCCAACTCCTGCAACATGTCTCCGGCCTTCCTAACCCAAGCGACGGACCGGAAAACGTGATTCCCGCCTTCTACCTGCGGAGCGACGAAGCGGCGGCCGACATGATGAAAACCGCCAAGGGATTCTGTTCCGGAAAGCCGAAGCGGTCGCCGGGCCTTCAGTTCGAATACAACAATTGCGACTACATTGTTCTGGGAGCGATGCTGGAAGAACTTACCCAAAAGTCCTACGCACAAATCGTGCGTGAGCGCGTTATTGAACCGCTAGGCCTACGCAGCTGGGGCGTTTACCCGTCGGACCGTCGCAAAGCTCCCGAAGTCGCGGTCGCGCCCCGTGAGCCGTTTCAAAATCCAGCTACTTACGGAGCTGCCGGAGCGCTTTATGGGAACGCGCTCGATGTCGCAAAATGGAACGAGGCGCTTCTTTCCAGCCAACTTCTTTCATCCGAGGCGACAACGATCATGTTCGAGCCCGGCGCCAAATTGCAAGGTGAAGCGCTGGGCAGTTGGGCTTATGATGTGCCCGGCGTCAGCCCTCGTTTGCGAGTGATCGAGCGCCAGGGCGATATGGGATCTACGCGGCTCCTTAGCCTTTTACTGCCATCGCAACACGCCTCGATCGTGATTATCGCCAATACGGACCGTGCCGACCTGTTCGATACGTACAGTCAAAAGGGCTTGGGCTACACGCTACTTCAAACGATAGCCAAGAAGAATTAGACTGCGAGACACCACTAACGGGGTGTTATGAAACTTTCCACGCTGGTGCTGTTCTCTTTGTCCACGGTTCCGGCGCTTGCCGAAACGCGCATACCGGTTCTTGTCGAACTGTTCACTTCTGAAGGCTGCTCCAGTTGTCCGCCGGCGGATAAGCTTCTTGCCGATATCGAACGTAAACAGCCAATTCCGAATGCGCAGGTTTTAGTGCTTTCGGAACACGTCGATTATTGGAACCGGCTCGGCTGGCGCGATCCGTTTTCGACACGGGGCTTCAGCGAGCGCCAATCCGCTTACGCGGACAAATTCAAGAACGACGGAGTGTACACGCCGCAAATGGTGGTTGACGGACGCGCGGAATTCGTCGGGAGCGATGGCAACAAAGCGCGGGAAGCGATTGTCGCCGCGGCAAATGAGCCGAAAGCGCATATCGAGGTCACATCGGGCGACAAGTTGACCGTTAACGTGGACAAGATACCCGGCAACGCCGATTCCGATGTTCTCCTCGCCATAACGGAAGCGAATCTGCGGATCGACGTTCGAAATGGCGAAAATTCCGGTCGGATTTTGGCCCACACTGGCGTAGTGCGGCGATTGACGGTCTTAGGACGAAGCCATGACGGAACGTTCTCGGCACAGATTAGCCCACAACTCGCGGCGGATTGGAAGCGCGGAGATTTGCAAGCGGTAGTGTTCGTCCAGGATCGGCATACGAAGCGTGTCTTGGGCGCCACCAGCGTTAAACTTTAGTCTTGCCGGTCGTAATTTTTGACGAACCCCGCTGGACCAGGCGAATTGACACAGGCGTCCGGACGATGGTGTAATGTTGTTGCCAACCTCTGTTCCTCAGTAGCTCAACGGTAGAGCATTCGGCTGTTAACCGAAGGGTTGTAGGTTCGAATCCTACCTGGGGAGCCAGTTTAAGTAGTTGCACTTCTCGCGATTTGGCAATAAATACAATTTTTGCCTTGGTCACTTCTTTCGTAACTTCTTCAGATTTCGCGTCCCAATCGCGGGCTAGTTTTCGACCAGCAATCTGAATGTTGCGCTCGTCTGTGATGTCGTACCGATCAAACATGCTTCGGCTCTTGTGAGCGCTGATGCACATCGCCTGCTTTTCGGGAATTCCTGCGCGGATATATTCCGCACGGCTGTTCTGCGCAGATCGTGACCAAGCAATTTAGGAAGTTTTCCCGAACTCTCGCTTTATTCCAGGCAACGAGCGGCAAGTATCGGGACTGCCGAACCTTAACGGGCTCGACCCGGAAACCCTGAAGATGATTGCCGTGGCGGAGTAGGCCGAAATCGAAAACTTGAAACTGCTGGTTTTTAAGCTCAAGCGCACGCACTTCGACGCAAAGTCTTGGATACAATCTGCGGCGGCCTTCAATACAATAGGGCATTGTTCCTCCAGGCTAAAAAAGCAACTGCCTTACTGTGCCGTCTCTTATTTGTATGCCTGAGTTGCGCAGAGGTTTCGATCGCGAGCCGGACCGACCCCTCCGCCAGCCCGGAATTTCTGGTAGACAAATGGACTGTGGCGGACGGGTTGCCCAGTTCGAGTATTTTTGGCTTGGCGCGAACGCCCGATGGTTTTCTCTGGATCGGAACCGATAAGGGCCTGGCTCGTTTCGATGGTGAGCAATTCAGAGTTTTCACCCATGCAAATCTACCGGCTTTGCGTAAAGACACGATTCAACACATGGCGGCGGGGCTGGATTCGAAGATATACCTGGGGGTTTGGGGAAGCGGATTTACAGTACTCGATCATGGGCGAGCGCGCACTTTTGGAAAGGCCGAAGGAGTACACGGTATTTCTGTGCCGGTTGTCTTATCAGCTGGCCCCGATGAAGCATGGTTCGGCACTGAGACAGGCGATCTCTACCACTACCGGGCGGGCGCAATCGCGGCTGTGGGCGCAGCCGATCTTCCGCGCACAGCGATCTACGGCTTGGCTAAGAGTCCAGATGGCACCCTCTGGATCGGATCAAAGAGTGGACTGTTTTACCTAAGGCGAGAGAAGATATATCGTTATTGCCCTAAAATCCCTCTCCCGGGAATGGGCGTTTTCGATTTGGCGGTTACGGATTCAGGTGACATCTTCGCGGCCAACGACCGCGGTGTTTTCCAGATCCATGGCGATAGTTGGCGTTCCTGGTCCGCTAGAAACGGATTGCCCAGCAGTCGTGTAGCGGTGCTTGCCGCCGCACCTGGAAATGTTCTTTGGATAGGAACCGACCTGGGCGTCGCGCAACTTGCCAACGGACATGCGCGGCCCATTTCAACTCCCTTCTGCAACGTGTCCCGGTTGGCATCGGGCGAGGATAATACTGTCTGGATCGGCTGCGATGAAGAGAGGGGGCTTCTACGGCTGAGACGGCCTCCCGCGCGCAAGCTTTCCGTGTCGGAAAAACATCAGTGGATGTCCAACAGCTCTTTGGCTGAAGACAAGACCGGCGCGGTTTGGATTGCAACAGGTCACGGTGTCATCCGATGGCGGAAGAATCGGTCGGTGCTCTACACCCCGAGCGATGGTCTTCCAAATAGCGTCGTTACGACAGTTTCCGTCGGTCCGGACGGGGCAGTTTGGATGGGTACATGGAACGGTTTCGCAAGAATGCGAAATGGGAGAGTCGAAGCGTTCCGTACCAAGCCCCCAGGGCCGGAAGACCCTATCTCATGTATCATCGAGGACCGCTCGGGCAACCTGTGGGTTTGCGGTTCAGACCGTTTGATGCGACGGCAGCCAGGCAAAACGCGCTTGGAAGAAGTGCCGAATATAAAAGATTTTGTCTGGTCCATCCGGGAAGATCATAAAGGCTATGTGTGGGTGGCAACAAAACATCTTGGACTGTTTCGATTGAAAGGAGATTCCCAAGAGATTCTTACGACGGCCCAAGGTCTTCCGTCGAATGAGGTCTACAGCACCGCGGAGGACGAAAATGGCGATGTGTGGGTGGGAAGTGAGGGTGGTCTAACCCGCGTACGGAACGGAAAATGTGAAAGTATCGGCGAGGCGAATGGTTTGCCTTCCGGGAGAATCGTCGCTGTCGAGTCCGATTCCCAGGGTCACCTCTGGCTGAAATCATCGACTTTAACGATCGCCTTGAATCTGGTTGATGCGAATCGAGTTGTCGACGGTGGCGGAATGGTGGCCGCCCGGTACTTGGGCGATGACGACGGCTTCGAACATCAAATGAATGGGGCGGTGATGAACTCAATTGTCCGGCATTCATCCGGTGAGATGTGGTTTGCCACTCTTGCGGGATCTGCGCAGGTTGATCCCGCCATTTTGCGAACGCCCGCTCCTGTACTCAAAAGCCAAGTGGA
>CAXSIG010000482.1:0-4919 GCA_964237255.1 uncultured Bryobacteraceae bacterium | reverse complement strand
AGCAGCAGTTGGAGCATACAGTGTCCCGCCTACCGTGCTCGCGCGCCCCAGCGGGTTATATTCAAATCCACCAAAGAAGAACAGTTTGTTTTTCTTGACGGGCCCACCAAAATCGCCGCCTAAACGGTTTTGATCGTACCGGGGATTACTCCGAATCCCTTGATTCGCGAATATCTGATCTACGGCGTTCAAGTCACGATTGCGTAAATAGTCATAAACGTCGCCATGGAACGCGTTGGAACCGCTCTTGAGGCTGGTATTAAATTGACCGCCTGATGAGTGGCCGTACTCGGCACGAAACTGATTTTGAATGAGAGTAAATTCCGAAACGAAGTCATTCGGGATGAAAACGTTTGGCCCGGTTGTCGACTTGGCATTGTTATCCACTCCTTCTACCGTAAAGTTATTATTGCGGGGCCGCTGTCCGCCGACGGAGGGGCCAGTGCCCGCGCCGACCCCGCCTGAACTGGCGACACCTGCTTGCAGAAGCGATAGATTAATGACGCCTTGACCGATAATCACGTTCGGAAGCGAGGAAGTCTGTTTGGAATCGTATGTTCCAGCAATCTGGGCGGTGGTGGTATCGATGGTTGCCGCAGCTGATGTAACTTCCACTGAGCCGGCGACGCTGGAAACTTGCAGAACCAGGGGAACGGTCGATGTCTTATTCAAATCGATACGAACGTCTTTGAGAGTTGTCGTCGCAAAGCCGGTTTGGCTGGCCGAAAAAGAATACGAGCCGGGAAGCAAATTGGATATTCGATATTCACCCGCGCTATTGGTTTGGCCGGAGAAGCGGACGCTTGTATCCTGATTTACCGCGCGGACGGTTACACCGGCTAAGGAAGCGCCGCTCGCATCGAGGACAGTTCCTACAGCATCACCGCTGATCGTTTGGGCAAACCCTCCGGTTTGCAGGCAAGCAATCGACGCAAAAGCCGCAATTGCTATTGGTGCCAATCTATTCATGGATTTACAATCATGCAAATCCAACCCCAATCCCAACTAACTGAAACTAAGCATGTTGCAGTTAGTTAACCGGCTATATATACCGCAATACGTATTTTCGATACCGAATCCCGGAGATCCTTATCGCCAATGATTCTGAACTTCCGTATGCCAACTCGCGTCAGCCATATCGGGCCAGTGCTCTTTATCGAACCCCGGAGCATTCTCAAGAACCTCCCGATCTACCCCAAGGATAAATTCCTGGTTCTCCGAATCCAACTCCAGCGAATCCCACGGGACGGCAAAAAGCTTATCGCCAATGCCAAGAAAGCCCCCAAAACTTAAGACCGCGTAAGCAACTTTACCGTTATTCACGTCGATCATAATCTCTTCTATTTTGCCCAGGCTGTCTCCGGCGGAGTTCCGCACATGGTTCCCCATCAGAGTTCCCGCGGATACAATCAGATTTTCCGTTCCCGCCGCCGCGTTGTAAGTCGAGTCGTTCACAAAATCCGCTCCTATCGTGTTTGTAAGTAAATTTGTTGATCCAAACGAAACGTCAATACAGTTTCTGAAGGTACCCGTACTTCCCCGCCCTTAGTCAGTACCTGAGTGCCTGCGCCAGCCGCCGCACCCGCAAGCGCGCCAATCAACGCCCCCTTTCCTCCACCGGCTACCGCCCCCAACAGAGTTCCCAGAGCTGTCCCGCCACCGATGAATTCGCCGGTCCGTCGATTGGCACCGACACCTTCACGGCCCCCGGCACGCGTAAGATCTTCCGTGTCGATGTAATAGCGACGGCCGTCCACGGTAACGGACTCAACATCTAGGGCCAAACTGGAACTATTTCGAATCCCCCCGCCTGTGGCGGACCGGATAACAAGATCTGCTGGACTCCCTCGCGGTATGATTACGGCGCCAGAAGCGTCGAGGATGTCACGCTGCACAAATGCAGGGAAAATCTGGCCATCATTGGCTTCGCGAGAATTAATCGTGGTTGTCGTCCTGACACTGATTTCGGTTCCCGATTGCAAAAGTCGTGAGCCAGCCGGATAGCCGGCATTGGGAGCGGGACGTCGACCATCGTCGAAAATTACGGATTCCACCTCGCCGGTTCGAAACCGATACGGCCTGCCTCGATCATCCTCAAACCCGATGCTTTCGGAGTTTCCGTCCAGGAATCGACCCGGAATACTGCGACCATCCCGGAGGCGAATCGTACTCATCTGCGCTGCCAAAGCTACGGGCAACGCCGTGTACAAAAATATCCGAAGTCCGAAACGCTTCATACGGAATTGGCTGCAATTGGCGGTCCAGACAAGCGAAGTCGATCGATCAAACCGTCTACCAACCCCTGGATTTCGGCGGCGCACCGCCGGTAAACGGCCGCACTTTCTCCGTAGGGATCGTGAACGGGCCAATCTTCAACAGGCGGTACCGGCACGCCCGGCAAAACGAAGCCACTCATGTTGACAATTAGATCGAACTCACCGGTTGCATAGCGGTCGAACTTCTTGGGGTATTGGCCGGTTAGGTCAACACCACAAGACTTCATGGTAGCGACAGTTTCCCACGCCACTTCGCGCGTGGGGGAGAGACCGGAACTGGAGGCTTCGATAACTCCAGCCCCGCTATGTCTCGTAAATCCTTCTGCCATTTGGCTACGGCAACAGTTTCCGATGCAGACAAAATGAACACGCGTCACGACGCTACTCGCTCCAGAAACATCCGGTGAACACGTCGATCGCCGGTAAGTTCGGGGTGAAACGTGGCCGCGAGGTGACGACCCTGCGAAACCAGGACGGGATGGCCGTCCAAGGATGCCAATGTCTTTACCTGTGCGCCTGCCGAATGAATCACTGGAGCCCGGATAAAGACGGCCTCTAACGGGACTTCCCCTTCCATGTCCAGCTTTGCAATTTTGCTATCGATCTGGCGACCGTAACCGTTCCGCTCCACCGCCAAATCCAGAATATTCAGCGACTCTTGTGCCGGATGACTGACTTCTCGCGCTAGAAGGATAACCCCGGCGCAGGTAGCAAGCACCGGTTTTTGGCGAGCGAATTCGGCGAGTGGCTCCTTCAACCCCTCGCCGTTCAACAGCTTTAACATGGTGGTGCTTTCCCCGCCTGGAAGCACCAGGGCGTCGCAGCGGTCCAGTTCTTCTTTCGTACGAACCAGCGATGCTCTGGCACCCAGATCTGCCAAGGCGCGTGCGTGGGCGTCGAAGGCGCCTTGCAGCGCCAAGATCCCGATTTGGAGCGCGGCCATTACCAGCCGCGCGTTTGCATGAGTTCCGCTTCGGGGAGCTTCGAGATTTCAAGGCCGGGCATGCCGATTCCGAGCATCTCGCTCGCTTCGAGGATCTTCACCGGATCGTTGTAGTACGTGGCGGCTTTGACGATCGCTTTGGCGAACAACTCCGGTTGCGGACTCTTGAAAATCCCGGAGCCGACGAACACCGCTTCGGCGCCCAATTGCATCACAAGGGCCGCGTCGGCGGGCGTGGCAATACCACCCGCGGAAAAGTTTGGAACCGGCAGTTTGCCGTGCTCCGCACAGTATTCAATCAGGTCGAGAGGGGCGCCGTGCTTCTTCGATTCATGAACCAGTTCTTCCTTGCCCAGCACCGTGAGTTGCTTCATTTCTTTCACGATCGTGCGAATGTGGCGAACCGCTTCAACGATGTTGCCGGAACCGGCTTCGCCTTTAGTGCGAATCATCGCCGCGCCTTCCGCGATGCGACGCAGAGCTTCGCCCAGGTTGCGCGCCCCGCAGACAAACGGCACTTTAAAATCGCGCTTGGCGATGTGATGCTCTTCATCGGCAGGTGTCAGGACTTCGGATTCATCGATGTAGTCGACGCCCAGTTCCTCCAAAATTCGCGCTTCCATGAAGTGCCCGATTCGCGCCTTCGCCATGACCGGAATACTGACCGTCTCCATGATTTCGCGAATCATTCCCACCGGCGACATACGCGCTACACCGCCTTCTTTTCGAATGTCGGAAGGCACTCGCTCCAACGCCATCACGGCGGAGGCGCCTGCTTTTTCCGCAATCAAGGCCTGCTCCGCGTTCACGACGTCCATGATGACGCCGCCTTTCATCATCTCGGCCAACCCAACTTTCAAGCGAAACTGATCGTCAAACTGCATCTTCGTTGCTCCTTTTGAAAAGCGTTACACCATGGCCAGAACCGGTTCGCGATCGCGCGACCGCTCGGTTTCCAGCATTTCGTTCGTAAGTGTTCCTAAAATCTTCACGCCCTGGGTGATGCGTTCCTCCGTCAAACCGGCGAAGCTGAGTCGCAGCGCATCGTGATGCGTTGCGGTCACGGAAAATGTGCGGCCTGGGAGGAACGCTACGCTATGCGCCTGCGCACGGGCGAGCAACTGAGTGGCGTCCAACTGGTCGGGCAATCGGAGCCATAAATTCATTCCTCCGGATGGTTCGGTCCAGGTAGCCGGGGAGGGGAAGTGGCGGCGTAATGCGTCGAGCGTTGCATCCAGGCGATCGCGCCCCTGGGTAAGCATGTTGCGCTGATGTTCGGCCAAGCTGCCAGATTGGGCGAAGTGGAGCAGTACGGCTTGAGAGAATTGGTCGGTGTGGAGATCGGTCAACTGCTTGGCTTCGGTCAGGCGCTGAATCAACACACGCGGTCCAAGAATCCAACCAACGCGAAGCCCCGGGAAAGCAATTTTAGAGAAGCTGCGGAGCAGAACGACACGCCCGGACCGGTCCAGCTTCTTAAGAGTCGGTTGCGCTTCTCCGCGATACCGAAGTGCACTGTAAATATCGTTTTCGACGAAGACGGTGTCCGGTGTCCGAAGCAATGTATCCTTTCTGTCCAGTGAAAGGCATGCTCCCGTAGGATTCTGAAAGCTTGAAGTTACGACAGCTAGTTTGGGTTTAACGCGCCCAACTAGAGCGGCATCGATTCCTCCGCTGTCAACTCTTACTCCGGTAACGGA
>CAXSIG010000481.1:0-4919 GCA_964237255.1 uncultured Bryobacteraceae bacterium | reverse complement strand
CCTCCAGCTGGCCGGGGCCGCCGCGATCGGGGCCGCCCCCCTCGCGCGGGCCCTGGGCCAGGACAAGGGCAAGACCAAGAAGGTCCTGTTCTTCACCAAGAGCTCGGGCTTCGAGCACTCGGTCTTCCTCGACCCCGTCCACCTCGACCGCCGGGGCGCGGCGGTCGAGACGGAGTCGGTCGCGGCGATCCCTCGACTGAACCGCACACAAATCTCTTCCGAAAAGCCAGGCGACATCCGGTATCGCGACCGCCAGTTGCTTGCGATTTACTTCGATCTGTCCGCGATGCCGCCCAACGACCAAAGCCGCGCCATTCAATCCGCACAGAAATTCATTCGGACGCAGATGGGAGTTTCCGATCTAGTCGCCATCATGACGTATACCGGTGGCGCGGTTGAGATCCTGAACGACTTTACGAGCGATCGCAAGAAGCTTCTCGAAACACTGCAAACATTGACCGTTGGTGAAGAGGCAGACTTCACCGGCGCATCGACCGATGCCAACGCAGCTGATACCGGAGCTGCTTTCGGACAGAACGACAGCGAGTTCAACTTATTCAACACGGACCGCCAACTAGCCGCGCTCCAGACCGCGGCGACCATGCTCGGGCGTCTGAGCGAGAAGAAAACGCTTCTGTACTTTGCCAGCGGTCTTCGGCTGAACGGCGTGAACAACCAGGCGCAGCTTCACGCCACCACCAACGCGGCCGTCCGCGCGGGCGTATCCTTCTGGCCCATCGACGCGCGTGGCTTGGTAGCGACTGCCCCCATCGGCAATGCCACGTCCGGATCTCCCGGAGGCGTCGCGTTATACACAGGGGCTGCTGCGTTCGCGACTACGGATAATCTATTCCGCACCCAGGACACACTCTACGAACTCGCCTCCAGCACCGGCGGCAAGGCGCTATTGGACAACAACGACCTGACGCAAGGTTTCCGCAACGCGCGCAAAGCGTTCACCAGTTACTACCTAATCGGTTACTACACGACAAACACCGCGCTGGACGGCAAGCTCCGCAAAGTGAAAGTCACCCTGAACACGGACCAAACCGCGAAGCTCGATTACCGGCAGGCCTACTATGCCGGCAAAGAATGGGGAAAGTTTAACTCCACCGATAAGGAACGCCAACTCGAAGAGGCCCTGATGCTAGGCGATCCGATCACCGATTTGACGGTCGCTCTGGAGGTCAACTACTTCCAACTTAATCGCGCCGAATACTTCGTCACCTTGACGGCCAAGATCCCAGGCAGCGAACTCGCGCGAGCGAAGAAGGGCGGAGCCGAACGCACCAGCATGGACTTCATCGGCGAGGTCCGCGAGGGGGGGAGCACAGTTGCGAATGTTCGCGACAAGGCGGAGTGGAAGCTCTCCGAGCAAACCGCGGCGGAACTTGCCAAGCGCCCGGTGACTTATGATGGCGGCTTCACGCTTCTGCCCGGGAAGTACACGTTGAAGTTCCTGGCGCGCGACACGGAAACCGGACGCATGGGAACATTCCTCAGCACATTTGTCATTCCTAACCTCAACAAGGATTCACCGAGATTTACGATCAGTTCGGTAGTTCTAAGCGCTCAGAGCATGGAGATGAAAGACGCGGTTTTTAACGCCAAGGACAAGCTTCACGCGCAGCAACTGAGCCCGCTTGTGCAAGACGGACGCAAGATGATCCCGAGCGTCACACGGTTCTTTAGTCGAGCGAAACAGATGACTGTGTACGTGCAGACGTACCAGCAGCAAGCGGAAACGGCTCAGCCTGTGGTTGGCTTCGTTTCGTTCTACCGCGCTTCGAAAAAGGTGTGGGAATCGCCACCCGTTGCCGTCAACACGGCCTCCGCGTCGCGTCTGAAGACCATACCCATTACCGTCACAGTTCCGCTTGCTCAACTTACGCCGGGCGAATACGTGTGCCAAATGAACGTAATGAACCCCGCTACGGGGAAAGCGGCGTTCTGGCGCGCTCCGGTGGAAATTGTGGAGTAGAAACGGCTCGCCAGCCCGAATAGACCAGTCCGCCGCACGACGCAAGGCCGACCATAAGCGCACCGGGATCCATCCAGTCGGTCCACAACACGCCTAACTGTTGCTCCAGGATCGGCTTGGAAAAAACGAACAACGGGAATAGGAGGACGGCCTGCGCGGCAAGCAGCGCATAAAGCGCGCGCCGCCAAATTGCCTGGATGTAAAGCGTCAATCCCGCCATCAGAAGAAGCACGTTGGCGAGCGAGCCCTGGTGGATTACGGTCGCCGAAGCTTCATACATGATGGCGATCCAAACCGCCGTGGAAAGCGCGACACAAAGGAGCAGGCGATCGATGAACACGAGCCCGACTTGGTCCCGTACCCGTCGCCAGAAAGCAGAGAACCGGACCAGGAAACCAAGGTTGAGGAGACCTAATGCAACGAAGAGGCAGAAGAAAGTCTGCGAGGTATAGTCCGCAATCATGCGGCCCAACTTCGTAGGTTGCGGCGATTCCGCATCGGCGTGAAATAAGGCGGCGAAGTCAGACAGGCGGCGTAGCAGCACTTCTTTCAACGTAAGCTTCCGGTAAGCGGCGATCGTCACATCGAGTAAAGATCCATTCGCCAGGTAATCGCCGGCGAAACTGAGCCGCAATAGACGATCTCCTGGCGGGTTATAAATTTTCTGAAACCAAACCCAGGGAACGAATAGGCAGGTCACCAGGAGAACTCCCATGCAAAATCGCCGCCAGGGCATCCGCGACCGGTAGATCCAGAGAAGCGGAATCAGTCCCGGCAATGTAAGACCGCAGCCGCTATGGCTCAACATGCCGAGCCCAATGCAGAGCCATCCCCAAATCGGCCGACTCTTCCCGATTGGCAAAAACAAACCAATGCCAAGCAACAGGTACGACGCAGCCAGCATCTTGGGCCAAACAAAAACGCTATGAAGAAAGCCGAATCCCGAAAAAAATATCATGCCAATCACGGGAACGGTTGCACGATTCGTAAACCCTAATCGATTCAGAAGAAACCAAATCCCGAACACCCAGGTACATTGGAGCGCGATTCCGCATAGTTCATATGCAAGATCGGCTTGGATCAACCCCGTAAACGGCCGAACCATGTCGACCATCGCGGCTTGCAACGGCGGACGATCGCTGGCCTGCCAACCCGCGACAAGTTTACTCCTCAAATCGTCGCCAACATACAGGCGTTCCGCGACGATTTCCGGCATATAGTTGTCGGGCGGCAAATCATGATGAGAGAAGCGGCGCGCTGTCGCAATGGCCGGGGGCTCGTCCGTGGGGTACAGGAAGTCGAAGCAGCAATATGCGGATGAGACCAGCGCAAAAGCAAGGACGGGCCACGCGAGCGGCTTCCAGGCGGGCATGTGCCGGTTGCGCCAGAGAAAGAAAAGGCCTGTCGCGACAACAAAGATCGCGAAGGCTTTCCCGACCATAGGGCTTCGCAAAAAAATCCAGAATCCGGTGTAGCTCGCAAGCCCGGCGGCAGCAAGCGCGGACGCAAAAATAATGCTTGAGTCCTCGCGAAATCGGCGATGCGCTTCCAGTGCGAGGCCGGTGCCAGGCACAAGGAGCAGTATTGCAATGATCCATAGCCATGCCACCCGTAGCGATGCGCCGTACAAGAAAGACCAAATCGAAACTTCTCCCTGCATGGGAAGCGATATCGCCATCCACCCATTTGGCCCGGAAGCGCCGGGATTCTCGACTTTCAAACGAACCCTGTGCCCGGTCCAGTCCGGTCCCAGTTTCCATGACCGAAGCCGCCAGGCAAGAGAGGGATCGATACGCGACTTCAGCCGAAGCGTGGTCTTATCATCCTGCCGCTCAAGAACGAGAAATCCGGCGGACTGCTGTCCAAAGCCGGCTGTATAAAAATCGAGCATTTGAGGCGCTGCGAACGGTTCGGTTACCAGACCGCCGCGGCACCCCCCTGAGGCTCCGTAACAGACAAAGGTAGTGTCGGTTCGGTGTATCTGCCAAGTCCACTTCGGATCCGGGACATCCGACCTCTGCTGAAAATCTCCCGTTAGCTGCGCCTGCACGTGGATGATTCGCTCTCCCGCCCAGAGGCTTCCGCACACAAGCAGCGCTACGATAGTCCGCAAAGCTCTATGGTAAGTAAGACTCTGGATTCGTTTATCGTTGCGGCAGTTCAAGACAGCCCCGTTTTTCTGGATCTGGAAGCGTCGGTAGCAAAGGCGGTTGGTCTAATTGGTGAGGCGGCCGGCCAAGGCGCGCGAGTCATAGCATTCGGAGAATCGTGGCTCCCCGGTTATCCCATCTGGCTGGACATTGCACCGAAAGCGGGCTTGTGGGACTACGCCCCCGCCAAAGCCATCTATCGCAAGCTATTCGAAAACAGCGTGACGCTGGGCGACGCGGCGCTGGACGCATTGTGTAAGGCCGCCAAAGCGCACTCCTGTACGGTGATTGTCGGCGCGCATGAGCGTGTCGGCTCCACTCTGTACAACACGATGTTTTACCTTGGCCAGGATGGTTCCCTCCTGGGATTGCATCGAAAGCTGATGCCCACCTACACCGAGCGCCTGATCTGGGGCCAAGGGGACGGCAGCACCCTTACAGTTGTCGATACTCCCGTGGGACGAATTGGTGGCTTGATCTGCTGGGAGCACTGGATGCCGTTGGTTCGTTCCGCCATGCACGAAAAGCAGGAACTCCTCCATGTGGCTCAGTGGCCTACGGTGAAGGAAATGAACCTTGTCTGCTCCCGGCAATATGCGTTCGAAGCGCAGTGCTTCGTAATTGCGGCGGGATCGGTACTGACCCATCACGAGATGCTGTCCGCCAACGCAGACCTTCTGAAAGAGATCGAGGCCAAAGCCGAAGACTTTCACATGCGCGGCGGCAGCGCGATCATCGCTCCTGATGGTTCTCTACTCGCCGGGCCTCTTCACAATCAGCGGGGCATT